>JBKJND010000247.1:0-3179 GCA_046596095.1 Ahniellaceae bacterium
GACGAGGATCCGCTGTATTACCTGGTCAAGGTCGACAAGGCGCGCTTTACCAGGACCGTGGTGCCCGGCGATCAGCTCGTGCTGGAAGTCAAGCTCAAGCGCACGCTGCGCGGCATGGGCCTGTATGAAGGCCGCGCGCTGGTCGACGGACAGGAAGTTGCGAGCGCGGAAATCCTCTGCGCGCAGCGGAGTCGTTGACATGATCCATCCTTCCGCGCTCATCGATCCGGGCGCGCGCATCGGCACCAATGTCAGTATTGGTCCGTTCTCGATCATCGGGCCGGATGTCGAAATCGGCGACGGCTGCGAGATCGCGGCGAACGTGCACTTGAGCGGACCGACTCGACTCGGAGTCGGAAATCGCATTGGCGCTTTTTGCGCGATCGGCGGCGAGCCGCAGGACAAGAAGTATGCCGGAGAGCCGACGCGTCTCGAGATCGGCGATCGCAACACGATTCGCGAATTTGTGACGCTCAATCGGGGCACCACGCAGGATGCAGGCGTCACGCGCATCGGCCACGACAACTGGATCATGGCGTACGTCCACGTCGCGCACGATTGCGTGGTCGGCAACCACACGATCTTCGCCAACGCCACGTCGCTGGCCGGGCATGTGCGCGTCGACGACTACGCCATCCTCGGCGGCTTCACTCTGGTGCATCAGTTCTGTCAGATCGGCGCGCACGCGTTCACCGCGATGGGTGCGGTGGTCAACCGCGACGTGCCCCCGTTCGTGATGGTCGCCGGCACGTTTGCCGAACCCAAGGGCATCAACACGGAAGGTTTGCGTCGGCGCGGATTTTCGGCCGAGAGCATCCGCGCGATCCGCCGCGGCTACCGCACGCTGTACAAATCGGGGCTTGGCCTCGCCGAGGCGCGAACCGCGCTTGCGTCCATGGCCGCCGACAGCGCGGAAGTCCGTCAGCTGCTCGACTTCATCGACCGCAGCCAACGCTCGCTGGTGCGTTGAGCTGTGCCGCTCGCCGCAGCGCGATTTCGTTCGCGGCGGAGCTTGTCGGAATTCCGTTCGTGGTGACCCTGCGCCCTTCGAACGGGCCGAACAAGTCGAACCATGGACGGAATCGCCATGTGGATTCGGAGCACGCGCTGCGCATCGCGCTGGTCGCCGGTGAGGCTTCGGGCGACGTGCTGGGCGCAGGACTGATTCGGGAATTGCGCAAGCGATATCCGGCGGCGCAGTTCGCAGGGGTCGGCGGAGACCACATGCGCACAGTCGGTTTCGACGCCTGGTCGCCGTGCGACGCGCTGGCGGTGATGGGGCTTGGCGAAGTGCTGGCGCACCTGCCGCGACTGCTCCGCCTGCGCGCGGCGTTGCGGCGCCGTCTGCTGGTGTGGCAGCCGCACGTTTTTATCGGCATCGACGCGCCGGATTTCAACTTGCGACTCGAACGCGCGCTGAAGGCACGCGGCATCGCCACGGTTCACTACGTCAGTCCGTCCGTGTGGGCGTGGCGAGCGGGTCGCGCCGCGCGCATCGGTCGCAGCGCGCAGCGCGTGTTATGCCTGTTCCCGATGGAGCCCGCGATCTACGCGCGTCACGGCGTCGATGCGGTGTTCGTGGGGCATCCACTCGCGGATCGCACACCGCTTGCAACCGACCGCGAAGGCTCGCGTGCCCGTCTCGGCATTCCTCCCGGAGCCATTGTGCTGGCTTTGTTGCCGGGCAGTCGCGGCACCGAGATCGAACGACTGGCGCCGGTGTTTCTCGACGCGACGGCGCAGTTGCTGCAACGACACCCCGACCTGTGGCTGGTCGCGCCGATGGCGAGCGCGCGCTGTCGCGCTCACTTTGAGCGACACGTGACCGAAGCGACGCGGCGGCATGAACGCCTGGCGCAGGTACACACGACTGCCCGGTTGCTCATCATCGACGGCAACACTCCCGACGCTCTCAGCGCCGCCGACGTTGCGGTGCTCGCATCCGGCACAGCGGCACTGGAGGCGCTGCTCGCGAAATGCCCAACGGTGATCGGCTACATCGTCGCGCCGCTGACGGCGTGGCTGGTGCGGACGTTTGGCCTCATCAAATCGCGCTACTACGCCTTGCCGAACGTGCTCGCAGACGCGCCGCTGATGCCGGAACTGTTGCAGGAAAATTGCACAGCTGTGCGCATCGCGGATGCGCTGGACGAACTATTGAGCGCCACACCTGCTGTGCACGCCGAGTTCGTGGCGCGCTGCACGACATTGCACGCAACGCTCCGTTGCGACGCCGATGCGCGCGCAAGCGACGCGATCGCGGAGGTCATCGAGGTGTCGATCAGGCAGGAGCGCGCGCGTGCGCCTGCGTCTGCCTGACCGGATGTTCGCCGGCGTCGACGAGGCCGGGCGCGGACCACTGGCGGGCCCGGTCGTCGTCGCGGCGGTAATTCTTGATCGGCGTCGACCGATTCCAGGTCTCGCCGACTCCAAGGTGTTGACCGCCGAAATACGCGAGCGACTCGACGCGCGCATCCGCGAACGCGCCATCGCCTTCCACGTCGAGTTCGTTGAAGTCTGGGAGATCGACACCGTCAACATCCTTGAGGCGACGTTGCTCGGCATGGCGCGAGCGCTGGCGGCCCTCAAGCCCGCACCCCTCGAAGCGCTCATCGACGGCAACCGCCTGCCCCGCGATTGCTGCTGCGAGGCGCGCGCGGTCATCGGCGGCGACGCCACCGTACGCGCTATCAGCGCCGCATCGATCCTCGCCAAGGTCGCGCGCGACGCGCGTCTGCGCGAATTCGAAATCGAATATCCGGGTTACGGCTTCGCGCAGCACAAGGGCTATTCCACGCCGACGCACCTCGCGGCGCTCCGTCAACTCGGCCCCTGCCCCCAGCACCGCCGCAGCTTCGCCCCCGTGCGCGCCGCCGCCAACCTCGACCTATTCGATCTCTGTGGGGCGCAATAACCGCAGGGCATTGCGCCGTATGCGTTGTGCGACAACTCTTCGTGCATGGCGAGCTATCGTCGCACCGGGTTAACCGGTGGGGCTTTGCCTCTGCATCTGCGTACATAGTTCAGCGCAACGCCCTCCGGTTATTGCGCCCGACTTCGTGACCGACGGCGTATGGGTTCCGTCAAGTCTTGTTCGTGCGGGAAGTGGCGGTTAGGCTCGTTGCGGCCATGACGCCGCCGATTTCTTTCGTTCACCTGCACCTGCACAGCGAGTTCTC
>JBKJND010000267.1:0-5294 GCA_046596095.1 Ahniellaceae bacterium
GACGACGTGGCCGTCGCGACCATGCACGACGACGCGCTCGCGCGTGAGGTCGACCGTGTCGCCCTCTTCGAGATACATGAAGTCGCGCGTCAACGGCAGCAGTGCGTAGATATCGGAGGCGAGATACTGCTCGCCTTCGCCGAGCCCGACCACGAGCGGCGAGCCGTCGCGCGTGCCGATCACGCGCCCCGGCTCGCGCGCGGACACGACGGCCAGCGCATAGGCGCCCTCGAGTCGCGCCACCACCGTCTGCACGGCGCGCAGGAGATCGTCGCCTGCGCGCTGGCGTTGCTCGATCAGGTGCGCGATGACTTCGGTATCGGTCTGTGAGGTGAACTCGTAGCCCGCGGCTTCCAGCTCTCGCCTGAGCGCGGCGTGATTTTCGATGATGCCGTTGTGCACGACTGAGACCTGTCCGGATACGTGCGGATGCGCGTTGATCTGGTTCGGCAGGCCATGCGTAGCCCAGCGTGTGTGCGCAATGCCGGAGTTGCCCGACAGCGGGTTCGCGTCCTGCATGACTTCGAGATCGCGCACCTTGCCTTTGGCGCGCAGGCGTTCGATGCCGTGGCCCGTGAGAACGGCGATGCCCGCGGAGTCGTAGCCGCGGTATTCGAGGGCCTTGAGTCCCGCTATGAGGTCGCGCGTGATGTCGCGCGCAGCGCTGATGCCGACGATTCCACACATGGTCGATTGCCGCGAAGACTGAAGCCCTCAATTCTACCTACCACGCCCTCTCAAACTCGTGGCGAACATCGGGCGATGGCGTGATCGGCACGATCGCGGTCGTCGACCGCACCGTGGTCACAGCCAATCAGGCGCTCATCACCGTCGTCGATCTGCGCCAGCTCGAAGTCGGGCTGCCAGTGCCCAAGCGCTACGCCGACCATTCTGCCGATCAGCGCGTGCGTGGGCGCTGCCAGCCGCGCACGGTTTTCTGCGGTGCGCGCGCGACAGTAAGCTCGCCTGGCACGGCGTCCTTGGTGATCACTGAACCCGCGCCGATGGTGGCGTCATCGGCGATGTTGACGGGTGCGACCAAGGAGGAATTGGAACCGATGAACACGCGTTCGCCTATGGTCGTCGTCCACTTGTCGACGCCGTCGTAGTTGCAGGTGATGGTGCCTGCGCCGATGTTGGAATCTGCGCCGATCACGGCATCGCCGAGATAGCTCAAGTGATTGGCCTTGGCACCGTGGCCGAGCCGCGTGTTCTTGATTTCGACGAAGTTGCCAACGTGGGTATCGTTGGCCAGGTCCGTGCCTGGCCGCAGCCGCGCGTACGGTCCGATGCGCGCGTTTGCGCCGATGCGCGCGCCCTCGAGATCGCAATGCGCGCGCACGATCGTGCCCGCGCCGATTTCGACGTCGTCCAAGCGCGAGAAAGGGCCGATCGATACGTTGTCGCCCAGCAGCACGCGTCCCTCGAACACCACATCGACGTCCACAAAGACGTCCATGCCCACGCTGACGTCGCCGCGCACATCTACGCGCGCGGGGTCCGCGAAGCGCACGCCGAGATTCGCCAACGTGCGGGTCAGGCGGCGTTGCAGCGCGCGTTCCAGCTGCGCCAATTGCCAGCGATCGTTGGCGCCCTCGACTTCGCCCGCGTCGTCAACGTGAACCATCTCGGCCGCCTGGAACTCGGTGGCGGCAGTCGCGAACACATCGGTGAGATAAAACTCGCGCTGGGCATTGTCTGCGCGCAAACCGGCGAGCCAATGCCGCAGCTGCACCGCGTCGCTTGCGAGAAACCCGGTGTTGACGGTGCGTACGCGCAATTGTTCGGCATCCGCGTCCCTTTGTTCCACGATCGCGCCAACGTTGCCTTGCGCATCGCGCAGCACGCGACCGTAGCCGGTGGGATCGGCGAGCTCGGCGACCAGCGCCACCAGCGTCGCCTTGCAGGCCACCAATTTGCGCAACGTGTCGGCGCGCACCAGCGGCACGTCGCCGTACAACACGAGGACGCGTGCGCCATCCGGAATCGACGGCATTGCCTGTTGCACGGCATGCCCGGTGCCGAGTTGTTCGCGTTGTTCCACCCACGAGATTGCAGCGTCGCCAGCAAAGGCCTCACGCACCTGGCTGCCGCCGTGCCCGAACACCACATGGATCGCGGCGGGATCGAGTTCGCGCGCCGAAGCAAGCACATGCGCCAGCATCGGGCGGCCTGCAAGCGGCGCCAGCACCTTAGGCAATGCCGAGCGCATGCGCTTGCCCTCGCCCGCGGCGAGGATCACGACGTGGAGGGGTTTGCCACTCATCGCGCAAGCCTACCAAAAAGGGGACGGAGGCAATTAAGCGTGCTTAATTACCTCCGTCCCCTTTTTGGCCGTGGACGCCGAGCACCGCGCGGCCCGACGGATCGTTGTGGGCGGCGAATGCTTGCGACCAGCGGAACGCGGTGGGCGTCGAACACGCGATCGACGGGCCACCGGGAACAAGGCGCGCGCACGCGTCGCCCGGAAAATGCCGACTGAAAATCTCGCGATAGAAATACGCTTCCTTCGACTGCGGCGGATTGATCGGGAAGCGCTTGGCGGCTGCGGCCATCTGCGCGTCGCTCACCGCGGCTGCGGTGTGGGTCTTGAGCGAATCGATCCAGCCGTAGCCGACGCCGTCTGAGAATTGCTCTTTCTGGCGCCAAAGGATCGACTCGGGCAACAGATCTCGACCCGCTTCGCGCAGCACGTTTTTTTCGATGCGACCGTCGTGCGGACGCTTGCAGGCAGGCGCCAAGGCCATCGCTACATCAAGAAACTCGCGATCGAGAAACGGCACGCGGGCCTCAATGCCCCACGCCGCCATCGCCTTGTTGGCGCGCGCGCAGTCGTATAGATGCAGCGAGTCGAGCTTGCGCACGCATTCGTCGTGGAACTCGCGATCATCGGGGGCCATGTGGAAGTAAAGGTACCCGCCGAAAATCTCGTCGGCGCCCTCGCCCGAAAGCACCATTTTGATGCCCATCGCGCGAATGCGTCGCGCCAGCAGGTACATGGGTGTCGAGGCGCGGATGGTCGTGGTGTCGTAGGTCTCGACGTGCCATATCACATCGCTCAAAGCATCGAGCCCTTCCTGCACCGTGAAATGAAACTCGTGGTGCGCCGAGCCAAGATGTGCCGCGACGGTACGCGCGGCCGCGAGATCGGGAGAGCCCTCAAGCCCGATTGAAAAGGTATGCAGGCGCGGCCACCACGCGGGCTGTGTGTCATCACTTTCAACGCGCTTCGCGGCAAACCGCGAAGTGATCGCCGCGATCAAGGATGAATCGAGTCCGCCCGACAACAGCACGCCAAACGGCACGTCGGTCATGAGCTGGCGATGTACTGCCGCATCGAGCGCCTCACGCAACGCGTGCGTGTCGGTGGAGCCTGCGACTACATCGTCGTATTCGCGCCAGCGCGGCTGGTAGTAGGGCCGGGGTGCCGCGTCGTTGCGAGTCTGGAAATGCCCCGGCGGGAATGCCTCGACGTTGGCGCAGATGCCTTTAAGCGCTTTCAGTTCCGAGGCGACCCACACGCGACCTTCGGCGTCGTGCCCGATGTACAGCGGGATCACGCCGATCGGGTCGCGCGCGATCAGCCAGTCGCCGTTATCGCGATCCCACAACGCAAACGCGAAGATGCCGTTGAGTCGCTCCAGCATCGCAGCGAAATCGCCGCTGTCGCGCGCAGCGCGGTACATGGGCAGGATCGGCTCGCAATCCGAATCGGTCGCGAACGGGTAATCGGCAAAGCCGTGGCGCAGATCGCGATGGTTGTAGATCTCGCCGTTGACGGCGAGCACCTGCGCGCCATCAAAACTCACCAGCGGCTGCGCGCCGTGCGTCACATCGACGATGGCGAGGCGCTCGTGCGCGAGCACCGCACGATCGTCGGCGTAGACACCGCTCCAGTCCGGGCCGCGATGACGCAGCATGCGCGCTTGAGTCAGCACGCGCTCGCGCAACGCCGACGCGCCGCCTTCGGGCGCAAACACTGCAATGAATCCGCACATGCCTTGAGACTTCGTGATGCAGGGCCGGCAAGACTCGCGGTCCTGCTGCACTGCGTCAAGGGCTTGCCGAGCAAGCTCGGCACTACACGGGGCCGCGATTGCGGCCTTTGTAGAGCGGAGCTTGCTCCGCTGCACTCTTGCGAACGATAAATTTGCGCCATGCTGTGCGCTAATCGAAAGCACGAGGGCGAGTCATGGCCAAGCAGAAGTTCGATGCGGGGTTTGCCGATGCCTACACGGTGCGCAACGGCGCGCGCTTTCGGCTGGCCAAATTCGCTTGCGATGATGCCGGACCGTTCGGAGCGAAGGGCAAGCAGCACGCCGACGGGTTGCTGGCATTGGCCAGTGCGCGACTCGCGCAATTGCAGGAAGAATTAGCCGCCCAGGATCGCTGGTCGGTACTGCTGGTGTTCCAGGGCATGGACGCGTCGGGCAAGGACAGCCTGATGAGTCGTGTGTTTGCGGGACTCAATCCCGCGGGTTTTCAGGTCACGTCGTTCAAGGCGCCGACTGCGCCGGAACTCGATCACGATTTTCTGTGGCGCCATCAGCTCGCGTTGCCGCAGCGTGGGCGTATCGGTGTCTTCAACCGTTCGCACTACGAAGAAACGATAGTGGTGCGCGTGCATCCCGAGTATCTCAAGGGCGCGCGATTGCCGCCGTCGCTGGTGGGGCCCAACGTGTGGAAGGAGCGCTTCGAGGACATCAATGCCTGGGAGCGTCACCTCGCGCGCAATGGCACCGCGATCCGCAAGTTCTACCTGCATCTCTCGCGGGAGGAACAGGCCACGCAATTCCTCGAACGCATCGACGATCCGTCCAAGCACTGGAAGTACAACGCTGCCGACGTCGCGGAACGCAAGCACTGGGATGCCTACATGCAGGCGTATGAGCAGACGATCCGTGCGACCGCGACCGCGCACGCGCCGTGGGTGGTGGTGCCTTCGGACCGTCGCTGGTTCGCACGGCTGGTGGTCGCAGCGGCGCTGATCGAGGCGCTGGAATCGCTCGACCTTGCCTACCCGATACCAGACGCAAAGACCTACCTCGCGATGACCACGCAGCGCGTCGAACTCGCCACAGAGGTGCAGCCGAGCGAGCCCGGCTCTACCAAGGCGCGCAAGATCGCAAAGCTCTTGTAGTTCGGTGCTATGCGCCGCTGCTCTTGCATGACGCGACCGTCGAACAGCAGCCGGACATAGTCCGGCTCCTGACGTTTCCCCGGTTTTTCGGCTTGCAACGCTCGCTTGGAATCGAACTTCAGAAGCGCCTGCAGTCAGGTCGGCAGAGCCGACC
>JBKJND010000302.1:0-6875 GCA_046596095.1 Ahniellaceae bacterium
GTTGAGGTATTCCACGTGCCTGGCGCGTGGGAACTGCCGCTGGTGGCAGCGCATCTTGCGCGCAGCCAGCGCTTCGACGCGATGGTGGCGCTCGGCTGCGTGGTGCGTGGCGACACACGTCACTTCGAGCACATTGCCGACGAGTGCGCGCGCGGCCTGATGCAGGTGCAAGTCGAGTGTGGCGTGCCGATCGGCAACGCAGTGCTGGCGGTCGATTGCATCGAGGACGCAGAAGCGCGAGCGGTGTCCGGCGACGACAACAAAGGTTATCAGGCAACACTGGCTGCGATCGAAGCCGCTGCGCTCGTGGCGCGGCTCAAGTGACAGCGACCAGGTGAAAAACGCAAGTGGAAACGGCCCAGTGAAAAACGTGCGCGCCGATGGCGTCGATCCAGCCGCGCGCGGTCGCGCGCGCCGGCGCGCCTTGCAGGCCATCTATGCGTGGCAGCTTTCGGGCACGCCTATCGATCAGGTGATAGGGCAGTTCGCCGATGAGCAACAGATGGAAATTGCCGATGTCCCTTATTTCGAGGGACTGGTACGCGGCGTCGCCGGCGGCTGCGCGGAGATCGACGTCGCGCTGCAGCCGTGGCTGGATCGCGATGTCGCCGCCATCGATCCGATCGAGCGCGCCGTGCTGCGGCTTGGGGCATTCGAGCTCATCCACCGCGCCGATGTTCCGTATCGGGTGATCATCAACGAAGCCGTGGATATCGCGAAGCGATTTGGCGCAATGCACGGCCACACCTTCGTCAATGGCGTGCTCGACCGCGTCGCCGCGCAATGCCGCGCCACCGAGTACCGCCGCTGACCGTGCGATCTTCGCGCGGCGAATTCGGATTGATCCATCGGATCGCGGGGCTGGCGGCTGGCACGCGTTCGAGCGATGTGGCGCTTGGCATCGGCGACGACGCTGCAGTGCTTGATTTGCCGCGCGGCTCGCAATTGGTGGCGGCGGTCGACACGCTGGTGGCGGGTGTGCATTTCCCGTTGGCTACCCTGCCTGCGGCGGTGGGCTGGAAGGCGCTCGCAGTCAACGTTTCGGACTTGGCCGCGATGGGTGCGCAGCCGCGCTGGGCATTGTTGTCGATCACGGTGCCGGAGCCGCCAGCAGCGCTGGCTCTGACGCGCGGTGTGCTGGCATGCGCTCGCCGTTATGGCATCGCGCTGGTCGGTGGCGACACCACGCGCGGTCCGTTGAGCGTGAGCGTGACCTTGCTGGGCAGCGTGCCGCGCGGCCGCGCCGTGACCCGCGCGGGCGCACAAGCGGGCGACGACATCTGGGTCGTCGGCGTGCTCGGCGATGCGGCAGCGGGGCTCGCTTGCGTCGAGGGGCGTCTCAAGGCAAACGCACGCGACCGCGCGTCGCTCGTGCGAGCGCTGGATCGACCGCAGCCGCCGCTCGCATTCGGGCTGGCGCTGCGCGGCGTCGCCAGCGCGATGATCGATGTGTCCGATGGCGTCCATGCGGACCTGTCGCACGTGTTGCGCGCATCCAGACTCGGCGCCACTGTCGATCCGGTGCTGTTGCCAGAGTCTGCAGTGTTGCGCCGCGTGGTTTCCGATCCTTCCGAACGCGAGGAAATGCAGTGCCGCGGCGACGATTACACCCTGCTGTTTACGGCGCCGTCGCGCCACGCGCGCAAGATCACCGCGATCGCGCAACACCTCGGCGTGCGTGTCAATAAAATCGGAGCCACGCATCAACGCGAAGGTTTGTGGCGCGCCGTCACGGGCAAGGCTCCCATCCGAATCGCAGCCCGCGGCTTCGACCACTTCGTGGACTGATTGCTCGGGCGCTGCGGAACATTTCCTTCTCCCCGTTGCACGGGGAGAAGGAAACAGGCGGGTTCTCAATCGGGGAGAAGTTTGCCCGGATTGAGGATTCCGTGAGGATCGAACTGACGCTTGATCGCGCGCATAAGTTCGAGGGTTTCCGGGGAAATCGCGCGGGTCATGAATGCACGTTTGACCATGCCGATGCCGTGCTCGCCCGACAGCGTGCCGCCGAGCGCAAGCACCAGGTCGAACAAACGATTCAGCGCTGCGGTTGCCGCTTCCTCCTGCGCCGCGTCATCGGCGCGCGGCAACAGATTGATGTGGAGATTGCCGTTGCCGGCATGACCGAACGTGACGATTTGTACCCCGCTCTCGAGCGCGATTTCCTCGACTCCAGCGACCAGCGCCGGCAATTGCGCGACCGGCACCACCACGTCTTCGTTGATCTTGTTCGGGGACATCGTGCGCAGGGCGGGCGACAACGCGCGGCGCGCGGACCAGAGGGCGCCGACCGCCTCTGCGTCCTCGGCCTCCACCAGTTCGATCATGCCCGCGCCGCGCGTGGCTGCGGCAACCGCCGCGACGCTGGCGCGGAGTGCCGCGCTCGGCCCATCGACCTCGATCATCAGCATCGCGCCGGCCTCTGCCATCTCGATACCTCGCGCACGCAGAAGTTGGAGCGCGGCCCCGTCCACGAACTCAAGCGCGCACGGAGTCTGCGGCTGCGCCATGATCCGCGCGACCGCCAGCGCGCAAGTCTCGACCGAATCGAACAACGCCCGCAACGTAACGACGCCATCCGGCAACGGCACGAGGCGCAGCGTGGCCTCGGTGATCACCGCAAGCGTACCTTCGGAACCCACCAGCAAGCGCGTCAAGTCGTAGCCGGTAGACCCCTTGGTGGTTGGTCCTCCGCAGGTGATCGAGTGACCCTGTCCCGTGACAGCTTTCAGTCCCAGGGTGTTGTCGCGAGTTGCTCCGTACTTCACCGCGCGTGGACCACCCGCGTTGCAGGCAAGATTGCCGCCGATCGTGCAATACGCGCTGCTGGTGGGATCGGGGGGCCAGAACAGGCCGTGCGCGCGAGCGGCGATCTGCAGATCGGCATTGAGCACGCCGGGCTCGACCATCGCGACGCGATTGTCGGGCTCGATCGCGATGATCCGGCGCATGCGTTCGCACGACAGCACGACACCGCCCGCGATGGGCACGGTGGCACCGGTGGTGTTGGTACCACGGCCGCGCGCGGTGAGGGGCACGCGCAGTTCAGCGCAGGACGCGACGATTCGCTGCACCTGCGCGGCATCCGTCGGCAGCGTCACCACGTCGGGCATCGCATGCTGGCGCGAGTTGTCGTAGCCGTAAGCCACGCGTTCGGCCGGTTCGAGAAGCAATGCGTCCTGAGGCAACCACGAGCGAAGATCCGCGACGAGGCGCGCGATGGTCCGCGCATCCAACGGAGCGTTGCTGGATACCATTGCTTCACCCATCGACGCGAAACGCATCTTTGAGCCACTCAACGGCGCCATCGACTTCCGCGACGGCAATTACATCGAAGCGACACGGATCGTTCGCAAATTTGGGACGACGCGCGAGATACCAGCGCGCGGTCGCCGCGAGTCGATTCTGTTTGCGCGCGTCAACGGAGGCCACCGCTCCGCCATACCGTTCGCTTGCGCGCAATCGCACTTCAACGAACACCAGGCAGACGCCGTCGCGCGCCACGATATCGATCTCACCGAAGCGGCAGCGAACATTGCGCTCGATGATCTTGAGTCCCGCGCGCTCCAGAAATCGCACGGCAGACGCTTCGGCAGCAGCGCCGCGCAGGGTGCGCGGGGTAGCCGAGGCAGCAACGCGGCTACTGGGCGAGCAATGCACCTGCGGTCGCTCGCGGCTGACCTTCGACAAAACGCAGCCACGCCGGCAATCGCCGTACGCGCCCGGCCGAATCGACGGTCAACTGTCCGTTCGCTCCATCGAGGTAGGTATCAGGATGCAATCGAAGCGAGTCGAGATACGGGACCAGTCGATACGCATCGAGACCCAGCGCGAAGAGACGCGGCGCCGCATCGGCGCTCGCAAGTTCGCGCTTGAGGGCAGCGCGTGCAGGCAGACCCGCCGAGAGGTCGGCGAGCCATGGCGCATCGCTGAACTCGACGCCTTCCAGATCGTGATCAAGATTGCGGTTCGGGGAGCCGGAATATATGTGCGAGGTCGCGAGCCACGGGTGTACCGCAAGCCCGCGCTCGCGCCACAGCGCGAGCAACAATCGAGCCTGCTGCGGTCGCAATGCCATTACCACCGAGTCGAACGTGTGCGCGGCGACGCCGTCGAGCACGGAGCTGAAGTCAACCCCCGCCGGTAGTTCGATCCGCGCTGCGGGTTTCGCGTCGTCCAGTTCGAGGTGCGAGGTGAGCGCCTGCGCCGCACGTTGGCTCCAGTCTTCGTGATTGAGGATTAGCAGCGGCGCGCGCAGATTCCGCTCGCGAAGGCGCTGCGCAATCGCCGCGCCTTCTTCTTCTGGCGCCAGACCGAAGACATGACTGCCCGCGGGTGGCGGCGCGTCGTTTTCTCCGGCGTTGAGCGCGAGAACCTGCACAGGCAGTTGCGGCTGCGCCAACACGGCAGCGACCTGATCGCGAGGCAATGGGCCGACGATCCGTTGCGCCCCGCGGGTCACTGCGTCGACGTACGCTTCCACCGCGCTCTCTGGCGTAAGCCCAGAGTCGAGCACATCAAGGTGCAAAGATGCGCCTGCGGCAAAGTGCGCCGAGAGAAAACCGTCGCGCACGGCACGACCGGCACTCGCGAGCGGACCGGTGAGCGGAACCAGCAGCGCCAGGCGTTCGACAGGAGCCTGGCCTTCCGTCGGCATGCCAACAATGGCGCGCGTGGGTTGCGGCAAACGCCGCACCGGCGTGCTGCCCAGCGATCGCAGTGCGTCTTCGAGATAACGGCGCAAAGGATCATCGACCGCGACTTCATTGAACTGACGCTGCAAGTCGGCCGCCGGCATGCGCGTCAATACCGCGACGAGGTCCCGGTCGTTGCCGCGTCGCTGATCGGCGTCGAGCAACGCGGCAATCTCGATGTGCACGCGCGCTGCCGCGAGCAGATCACCACGCGCCGCCAGGGTCCGGGCGCGCAGTTCAAGCTGGCGCGCGCGGGCGCCAGGCTGTCGGGCCTCCGGTAGCAATTGGAGTCGTGCCCACGCCCCCTCCGCGTCATTGCGCGCCAGGGATTCTTCCGCGAGCAGGAGCTCCAGACGCAGATGTTGCGCTTCGGTCAAGCGCTTGCGCTGGATGCGCTGGACGATCGCATCGACCCCTGCCCAGTCGCCTTCCTCGCGCAGACTTTCGGCGGCGCGCAGCAGCAAAGCGGCGCGGTTCTGGCGGTCGTCGTCAGCCATGCGCTCGAACTCCCGCGCGGCAGCGCGGAAGTCGCCTTGATCGGCCAGCGTACGTGCCTGGCCTTCATCGAACTCGCCGATTTCCGAAGGCGGTGCGGTGGCGCAACCGGCCAGGAGCGTCAGCGAAGTCAGCAAGAGTGCCTTGAGCCACAAGCGCGCGCGGTGTGCTGGGTTGACTCTTGATTTCATGGACAGGCAGGGGCTCGTGCAGCGAAGGTGCGATCATACTGAGCGGGCCGCCAAATAGTGCGCGGCAGGCAGGCGTAAAGCGGGCACTGCCCGCCATCACGACGCGGCTGCGGCGGGCAGTGCCCGCCCTGCAACGACGCGCTGTTTGGTGTTCTCCTCGGTTATTTGCGCTCCTGCTGGTTCGATGGATGGATGTTCTGCGATGACGCGCGGCAATGAAGGCACTCTGTGGATCGTGGCGACGCCGATCGGCAACCTCGGCGATGCGTCAGCGCGCGCCCTCGAGGTACTCCGCGCCGTGGCCGTCATTGCGGCCGAAGACACCCGGCACACCGCGCAACTGCTCGCGCATTTCGGCATTCGCGCCGACCTTGTGAGTTGCCACGATCACAACGAAGCCGAACAGATACCGGCGCTGCTGACGCGCCTCAATTCGGGGCAAGACGTGGCGCTGGTGAGTGACGCTGGCACACCGCTGCTGAGCGATCCAGGTTTCCGTCTGGTGCACGCGGCGCGCGCGGCAGGTGTGGCCGTGCGACCGGTGCCCGGGCCCTGCGCGGCAATCGCCGCGCTGAGCGTGTCCGGAATCGCATGCGACCGGTTTGCCTTCGAGGGGTTTTTGCCGCAACGATCGGCGGCGCGTGTCGCGGCGCTTGAAGCGTTACGCAGTGAAACGCGCACGCTGGTGTTCTACGAGTCGAAGCATCGTATCGACGACATGCTGTCCGATGCAGCGCGCGTGCTCGGCCCGGATCGACGTGCCGCGCTCGCACGCGAGCTCACCAAGCTCCATGAGACTGTGCTGGACGGGACGCTGGCGGAGCTCTCGGAGCGCGTCGCGCGGGACCCGGAACAGCGTCTCGGCGAATGCGTGGTGGTGATCGCAGGTGCAGCGCTCGATGTGGACGACTCACTGCGCGAAGGCCTGCGCGTCATGCAATTGCTGCTTGCGGAAGTCGCGCCGTCTCGCGCCGCACGACTCGCCGCCGACATCACCGGCGCGTCGCGGCGCGCGCTCTACGCCTTGTTGCCGCCTTCGACCAACAACGATTCCTCGTGACCCGCGCGCAGTAAAGCCCGCTACCATGATCGTGAGCGGGCCAGACAGTCGCTGCGTTGGGTTGCTCCGTCGACGGCGCTTGCGCCACCGACGTAAAGCGATCGAGCGGGGAGGAAAGTCCGGGCTCCACAGGGCAAGGTGCCAGGTAACGCCTGGGCGGCGTGAGCCGACGGAAAGTGCAACAGAAAGCAAACCGCCGATGGCAGGCGCGGTTCGCGCGGCAACGCGCGTAACGCGAATGCACAGGCAAGGGTGAAACGGTGCGGTAAGAGCGCACCGCGTGCGGGGCTAACGCCGCATGGCACGGCAAAGCCCACCTGGAGCAAGACTAAATAGGGGCGCTATGACGTTGCCCGCGTCGCGCCCGGGTTGGTTGCTTGAGCCCAACGGCGACGTTGGGCCCAGATGAATGACTGTCCACGACAGAACCCGGCT
>JBKJND010000281.1:0-10697 GCA_046596095.1 Ahniellaceae bacterium
CGCAAGGCACGCGCATTCTGCGCGGCATCGTTGCGAGCGCCGTGCAGGCACAAGGTATCGATGCGCGTAGTCAACGGATCGTCGGTGCCGCGTTCCCGCGTCGAATCGATCAGGGTCAACGCCTGCGCGACCGCGTCGTCGACGCGTTCGATCACCGCGCCTGCCTGCGTCCGCGGAACCAGGCGACCCTCGGCGCCGTAGCGTCGATCGGCGAAGCCTTCGGCGACGAACGCGATGCGCGCATGCGCGCACGCTGCGGCGAGCGCGGATGGGGCCGGGCCATAGACGAGCAATCGCGCATCGAAATCGCGGATCGCGCGCACCATTGCCACCGCGAGCGCGGCCTCGCGCGCAACCATGTGATACAGCGCGCCGTGCGCTTTGACATGTCGCACGCGTGTGCCGGTGGCAATCGCGAATGCAGACAGCGCCCCGAGCTGGTGCAGCGTGTACACGTAAGCTTGCGCCGCATCGATCGCCATCTCGCGACGTCCGAAGCCGACGAGATCGGGCAGGCCGACATGCGCGCCGATGGCGACGCCGTGGGTGTGCGCGAGCGCCACTGTCGCACGCATCGTTGCGCTGTCGCCGGCGTGGAAGCCGCAGGCAATGTTGGCCGAGGTGATCCAGGGCATCACACCTTCGTCGTCGCCCATGCACCACGCGCCGAAGCTCTCACCCATGTCGCAATTGAGATCGATGGCGCGTTGCATGTCAGTGGCGCTCCCGGAAACGCGAAACGTTCCGACCCATGTCGCAATTGAGATCGATCCTGCGTGTGTGATGCATGCGTTATTCGCTCGCGAGTCGACCGGAGATGGCCTCCGACATTCTGGCGAGACTGCGCTGGCGCGCAAGCCACGCCGCAGCGGCCGCTTCCCGAGTCACACGTACGACCTGCACGCGATTGCCGGGGCGCAGCTGCATGAGTCGTGGCAAGTCGGCCGCGATGACGTGCGCGATGCGCGGATAGCCGCCCGTGGTCTGCGCATCCACGCCGAGCACGATCGGATGGCCGTCCGGTGGCAGTTGCACGGTGCCGGGAGCGGTACCTGCGGAGACCAGTTCCGGCGGACGCTCGAACCCGAGTTCGACGCCATCGAAGCGCACGCCCATGCGGTCGCTGGCGGCGCTCACCAGCCACTCGCCGTGCGTGGCGCGGCGGATCGAACCGCGATCGAGACCCCGCGAATGCGTAGCGTCGAGCAGGTGCAAAAACACGAAGTCGCCTTCGAGATCATCGGGCGGCGTGACCCACCACGATGCCGCAACCCAGCGTCGTTCGCTTCTCTGCAAGCGCTGGGCGAGCATGCGCCCGGTGAGCGCGGCAGGCCGGCCCAGCGCGAGTCGGTCGCCCGCGCGCAACGCGCGACCTTGAAACCCGCCAAAGTGCCCGCGCAAATCCGTGCTGCGACTGCCGAGCACGGTCGGGACGTCGATGCCCCCGCCGATCGCGAGATACGCGCGCGCGCCGGCAACCACCCGCCCCAACTTGACGACTGCACCCCTGTGCACGCGCAGTGGACGCCAGGTCGGCAGGCGCTCGCCCTCGCAATCGGCTTCGATCGAACCGCAGATCGCCAGCGTCGCCTCGCGCCGAAAGCGCACGCACGCGCCGGTCAGGGTGAACTCAAGCACGGCGGCGCACTCGTCGTTGCCGAGCAGCTTATTGGCGATGCGCAACGCGTCCGCATCGGCGGCGCCGCCTGGCGCCACGCCGAGATGGCGAAAGCCGGGACGGCCGCGATCCTGCACGGTGGTCAACAAGCCTGGATGAATGATCTCGATCATCGCGGCGATGGTACCGGCGCTCCGCAGCTTCCATGCCCCATCTCACCGCTGCTTTTTGTTGCGCCTGGTGCCTATCTTTCGATTCACTCAAGTCGACTGAGGCAATAGCATGAACATCTGCACCGGCTTGCTGTTCCAGCAAGGCTTCATCCAGAACCCCGAACTGGCGCTGGCGCTAGCGGGTGTGACGTCTCAAGATTTTTCCACCGCGCCGCAGCGCCAGGGCGTGGCCCCAACCATGCCCTGCGAACCCTTCAAGCGCAGCGCCATCGCGGCGATTGTCGCCGTTCCGTTGGATCAGCGCTCGGCAATCACGCGCAGTTCGCGCATGTCGCTGCGCCCGCGATCGTCAACCGCGAGGACCGCGTACGAACCCGGCGCGCGCGCTGACCAGGTGAGCACGTCGGCGGGCGCGGACTTGCCCACGTAGGCGTTGTCGACAAACCAGAAAACGTGACCGACGCTGGCATCAACCGTCGCGTTGAACACGATGGACTGCGGTTGCGTTTGTGCCCGCCCCTCACCCCTGCGTAGCGTGTAACTCGCGCCGCGCTTGGGCGAGATGATGTGGACGGCTTCATCGTCCTGCACAGGCGCCTGTGCCTGCGCCAAGCCGCCGCAATCCCCCGCAGCAGGCGGCGCGCGACGGGGCATTCCAGCCTGCCGGAACACGCGCGCAAGATCCGACGGCCAGTACTCGAAGACCTCGGTCCGAACGAACGCCGGATCGATGGGCGAACATGCGATCCGACCCGTGCGCTTATCGATCAACGCCTGCCGATGCAACCGGCTGATGCGTATTGGCGACTTGCCCGGAATGAACCAGGTCTGCGCGCGTTGGGGACACCACGCGTTCGGCAAGTCGCCGCTGGCGATGCACACCTCGACGCGGCGCACACCGGGAGGTGGCAGTCGCAGCGGTTCCACGAGCGCCGCGTCGTGCGCCTGCAGCGCGTCGACGATGCGGAAGAACAGCGGCGCCGCCATGTCGACACCGATCAACGCGGGATTGCCGGACCCGTCGAAGTTGCCGACCCAGACGATCAACACGTATGGACCGAAGATGCCGGAGGTCCACGCATCGCGAAATCCCCATGAGGTGCCGGTCTTCCAGTACACCGGCAGGCGCGCGGCGCGAGCGGCAAACGCGGCGTCCGGACGCTGGTTCTCGCGCAGCATCTCGAGCGAGATGAAACTTGCCTCGGCGCTGAGCAGGCGCGTGCCGGCGCTCGCGGGATCGCTAGCGCGAGTGCGCAGCGGCCGCAGCACGCCGCCGTTGGCGAGCATGGCGTACAGCGTCGCCGACTCTTCCATGGTCACCTCGCCGCCACCGAGCACCAGCGCAAGGCCGTAGTGGCGTTCGCTCGCCATCCGGCTGATGCCGGCGATTTTCAGGAAACCGTAGAAGCTCGGATTCGAGAGCCGGGCAGCCACGCTGACCGCGGGAATATTGCGGCTGCGCACCAGCGCTTCGGTCGCGGTGACGGGGCCGAGAAATCCTCCGTCGAAATTTTCCGGCGTGAACGCGCCAAACGACGTCGGGACATCGCGCAGCACCGTGCGCGGATGCAGCACGCCCTGGTCGAGCGCGAGCGCGTAGAGCAAGGGCTTGAGCGTCGATCCAGGCGAGCGCTTCGCGCGCGAGGCGTTGACCTGCCCGGCGATGTTCGCGTCGAAATAGTCCGCCGACCCGACCAGTGCCTTGATGCTCATGTCCCGCGTATCGACCAGCAGCGCCGCGGCGTTGGTCACGCCGCGGGCGCGTTCGCGGCCGATGTGTTGCGCGATCTGACGCTCGAGCACGCGTTGCAGGCGCAGATCGAGGGTGGTGACGACGCGCGCCGGTCGCACAGCCGATTGTTCATCGCGCAAGGAACGTTCGACGAAGTGCGGCGCCTCGAAAGGCAACCGATGCGGTGGCCGCAGGTCAACTGGCAGCCCCATGACCGCCGCTGTCGCCGGGTCGGTGCGGTGATTGACTTGCCAGCGCGCGAGCAGTCGGCTGCGCGCCTGATGCAGCTCACTCGCGCGCGCAGCGCCGCAAATCGGTTGCGTGCGCGGGCAACGCGCGCGCGCGCCGGGATTCTGCGGGATCACCGCAAGCGTCAGACTTTCGGGCAGACCGAGATCGCGCGGCGCCTTGTCGAAGTAAATGAGACTGGCTGCAGCCACGCCTTCGATATTTCCCCCGTACGGCGCGAGGTTGAGATACGCCTCAAGAATTTCGTCCTTCGAATAGCGGAGTTCGAGCCATAACGCCGCAGCGATCTGCCTGAGCTTGCCTGCGACGGTACGGGTATTGGTGCGTCCCATCACGCGCGCGAGCTGCATGGTCAGGGTTGAGCCGCCCTGGCGACCACGACCACGACCGCCATCCGCCGCATAGCTGACCCAGGCCCCGCGCCCGAGGCTCACCGGATTGACTCCCGGATGCCAGTCGAACCACTGGTCTTCCTGCAACTTCACCGCATCGATCAACGCCGCTGGATGCTCGCGCAGCGGGATCCAGAGCCGGTACTTGTCGTCGGACGCAAGCGTCAACCGCAATAGTTTGCCGTGCGCGTCGTACACCGCCGTCGAGGTGGGCGTGTGCGCGGACATCGGCGCATGTGGCCACGCATCGATGACGATGACGGCGAGCGTAGCCGCGCACAACGACAACGCACCACCGCGCCAGTGGCGAATCAGCGCACGCAGAAATCGGAGTCGCATCTCCCTCTCATCGCTCAACTTCGATACGTCCGCCGAGCGATTGCGCCTGCACGCTGCGGTCGTACATCGATTCGCCGTACGCGGGTGGCACAACAAAGCTGCCGACGTTGGTGGCCTTGATGCGGTACACGAACTCCTGCACTGTGACATTCGCGTAGCCGTAGATCACCACGCGATCGTCGCGCACGTCCACGTACTGCGGCTGCCACGTCGAGATGCCCAGACCCACCGGCGACTGCCACGCGGGCTCCGGCGGCATGTCGCTCTCGCTGCCGTCGCCCTCTTCCTCGTCCGCAGCCACCGTCGTCGCAGCGCGGAATTCCTGCACGGGCTCGAAGCCTCCCGGCAGCAAATCGATGATGGCGATGTCGTCGACGCCGTCGCCGCGCGTGGCGCGGATCTTGATGTGCACCTGGATTTCCTGACCGAGCTTCACGCGCGTGAGAGCTTTGCCTTCGGCGTCGGTGTATTCGCGCACGACCTCAAGTCCGTCCTTGCGCACAGCCGTTGGCAGCGAGCGGTCGTAGCCCGCCTGGCTGACGCTGTACCACGCGGCCAGTTCGGCGGTGTTGCCAAAGCGCAGCGCGCGCGCAGCGCCGCTGAACTCGCCGCGCGCGAGCAACCCCTGCACGGTCGCGACGTTTCGCGACTTGCCATCGGCCAGCACTTCGGCAACGGCGAGGCCCGCCGCGAGATCGGGTCCTCCGGCGTGCGCATACGCATCGAGTGCCAGCACCGTCATCGCCGACGACAGCGTGTTGTACCAACCGCGTTGCAAGGCGCGGACGATGTTCTCGATGGCCGCACCCGGCAGTTTCTGCGCGCGCTCGGGGAAATGCCGCGCGAGCAGATACAGCGTGGCCGCATCGGCAATGAGCGGATCGTGGTAACGCTCAAACATATAAGCGGCATCCGCGGCCTTGCGCCTGAGCACTGCCTCCGGGCCTTTCATCATTGCCACTGCTTCACGATCCTGCTTGAGCAAGGTCAAGCTCGCGGCGAGATATGCGCTCGCGATATCGCTGCGCCAGAGCGGGGCGTGGCCTGCCTCGAGTCGTTGCTGCACGAGCGCCAGCGGCGCGGTGGTGACGCGTCCCTGGCGCGTCAGCAGATACACGGCAAACGCGCGTTCGCGCAGTCCCGCGAGCGAGAGATCGCTCTCGTCCACGGCAAGTTGCGCGAGATACTCGTTGCCGCGGCGGAGCATGTCCGGTGGCACGGCGCGTCCTCGTTCCCCGGCTTCGATCAGGAACTGCATGGCGTAGACCGACACATAGCGCTCCGACTCCGGCGTCGACGTCCAGAGCCCGAAGCCGCCTTCGGCGTTTTGTCGCGAGCGCAATTCCGCAATCAGGCCCTCGAAGCCCTGTGCCGGCGTGACCGGCGCGCGCGCGGGAATGGCGGCAAATTCCGGCCGCGATTCAAACACCAGTGCCGGCACACTCTGACTCAGGATCTGTTCGGTGCAGGCGTGCGGATAGTTCTGGAGATAACTCGAAAGCCCTCGCGTCATGACCAGCGGCACGTGCGAGATCGCCGCGTCGCGCTTGGCGAACGGTTCGAACATCGCGCGCAGTGGTTTGAGTTCTGCGGTGCCGCGAACGAGTGAACCGGTGGCGACTTCGACACGATACGGCACCGCAGGTCGCACCGAAATCTCCAGCGACTGCTGCGCGGCAAAGCGCCCGCTGCGCGCAGTGAATCGGAGCGCCGCGACGCCCGGCTCGGACTTGGCGCGCAAGCGAAACACCGCGACGCCTTCACGCATTTCCGCGAGTGTCAGAGTCTTCGACGCAGCACCTACCGCTTCGACCTGACGCGAAGGCACGAGCGAAACCGCGATCGGCAGCGACTTGCCACCCAGCCCGGTCACGTTGTTGGCCACACCCACGCTGACCTCGAACTCGTCGCCCGGCGCGACCATCGCCGGTACGTTGGGCGACAGCACAAAGTCGCCGCGCACCGTGGTCGCGCCTTCAAACACGCCCATGCGCGCAGGTGCGACCGCCACCGCCATGATGCGCAGACGCCCGTTGAAGTCCTCGGGAATCGTCCAGCGGAGGGTTTTCGATTTCTCCACATCCATGACGCCCGACCAGAACACGACCGGCGCCGCGCGCTTCTTTCGGAACGGATTGAGATTGCGTCCGAGCAGATTGTCGGCGTCGCCGCCTGGCGCGGCCATGCTCATCAGTTTCGCGAACTCGGGCAGGATGAGATCCAGAATCTGGCTGGTTTCTACTTCCAGCCTGCGTTTTCTGAAGAAATGATCGAGCGGATCGCCGAGCTTGTAGCGCGCGACCTGAAGGATGCCTTCGTCGACCGCGAACACGACCACGCGCGAGGGTTCGTCGACTTCCACCCGCATCGCGAGTTCGGTGCCGGGCTTGACCACGTCAGGCGTAATGACCTTGACCTGCGCGCGCCGCGCCTTGCGATCGACCGAAAACGCAGCGATGCCATAGCTCATCGGGCTCATGAAAATCTCGTCCGACGACGGATCGCGCATGAATTCGACGTTGACGTAGCCGTTGCCTTCGAAGCCCTCGGGAATGCGGATGCGCTGCACCGACGCGGTGGTGTCGGCCTTGAACCAAGTGTGCGCGAACACGCGTTCGCGTTCGATGGTGATGAGCCCGGTGCCGGCGTATGGCGCGCGGATCGATACCTCGATGTCCTCGCCCGCCGCGTAGTCGGACTTCGACAAGGTGAGTTGCAGCTCGGCGTTGCGTTCGAGCGAACGCGTCAAGTTGGCGTCGCCGGCTACCGAGTAGTTCACCCGATTGAGTTCCTCGCCTTGCGCGTTTTTGATCGCCAACGCGAAGTTGCCGGGCTTCGAGGTGTCGAGCGGCAATGTCGCGCCCGTTGCCGGCAGGTCCAGCTTGTGTTCGGAAACCTCGATTTCCTTCTCGCGCGATTCGTATTTGTAGACGCCGGAGTCCTGTTTCGTCAGCACGGAAACGAAGCGACGCTCGATCAGCGCGGACCGCAGTCCCTGCACCGCAGTGCGTTGTGCGCCTGGATCGACCGCGATGAACTCGGCGTTGAGTTTGGCGCCGCGTTCGATGTAGTCGAGCTCGCCGTCGGCCTTCGCGCCGATCAGGTAATCCAGCGGCGACACCATGCCGACGACTTCGGCGGCCACGCTGCGCCCGCCCTCGGCCTCGAAGCCCTGCGCGAGAAAATGCAGGCGATAGGTCGCGTTGGCAAAGCGTTCGAGTCGCAGCGGAAACACCGCCTCACCGGCTGCGTTGGTGCGCTGTTCGCCAAGGGTTTCGGTGACCGGTTCTTTGGCGTGCCGCGGATCGAAGAAACGATAACCCGGATGGCTCGCGAACTCCGGCAGCATCGGCGACAGCGTGAGTTTGGCTTCGACGCGCCGATCCTGTGCCGGCGTGCCGAACAGATTCTGCAGCGAGACCTGCGCCGCGAGACCCTCGGGTTTGACCCAGCCTTGCAGGACGGAGCGCGACAGCGTGGCGCTCGCTTTCATGCGGTCTGGCAGAAATTCCTTTACTTCCACCGTGGTCGAGCCGATGGCAGGTCGCTCGCCGTTCGGCTTGACCAGCGCCAGCTCGATCGACCACGTTCCCGTGGGCGCGCTCTCGCCCGGCGTGTGGCTGATCGATTCGAAACCGGCCGCGCCAAGCGTGAGCAATCTGCGTTCGGCGAAACCGCCGGTGGGATCGCGCACCACCACTTCGAGTGGCAATCCCTCAAGCGGTCGGGCCCAGTCCGCCGCGCGCACGATCATGCCGACGTGGAAAGTATCGCCGGGTCGGTACAGCCCACGATCGGAAAAGAGGTGCGCGGTCAGTTCTCCGGGCTCAAGTTCGGTCTCCATGCCGCCCACGTCGAAGCGCGAGTAATCGAGCTGCCGGTCCGACGCATCCAGCGGCAGGAACGAGAGATCTTCCCCACGCGTGATCGTGATCAGCGCCGGTGCCTTGTCGCGCTTGAACGCGTCGAGGGGCTCGATGTGCGCGCGCCCGTCGGCGTCGCTCGCCACGCTCGCGATGGCTTCGCCATTGCGTCCCAACACCTTGACGATCGCGCCTGCAACCGGCGCGCCGCTCGCGATCGACTGCACGAAGACGTCGAGAGCGCCGTCCTTCGATTTCTTCAGCACCATGCCGAGGTCGGTCACGACCACGAGACGGGAGTCGAACAGCTCGCCTTCCCAGGCGTTGTCGTCGTCTTCGACTTCTTGCGGATCATGCGCGTGCAGCTGCAGCAGGAACACGCCACGGCGCCCGGGCTTGCCGAGGTAAATCGCGAGGTCGAGGCTCTGGTACAGCGCCTTGCTGGGACCAAGCGCAGGAAACGCGACCTTCTCGACGAAGCGCTCGGCGATCTGCTCGGGCGACATCGCGCCGAGTTCCGGCATCTGGTAAGTGCCGTTGTTGAAGTTCGCAAGATGCTGCAACTGTTGCGGCAACACGCGCGAGATCGTGAACTTCATGCCCGGCATGTTGCGCGCGACCACGGCGACGCGTTTCTCGCCGCTCAGCGACAGCAGCGAGCCCTCGCCCAGAAAACGCATCGTCTGCGGATACGGCGGCACCTGCATTACGCGCGTGTCGTGCTTGCCGAGAATGTAGCCGCCGAAAGATTTGAGGCCGCGCCCAACGCGCACGAACACGTAGCGCCCGACGTCCGCTTCGTACTTGAAGCTGTGCAGCTCCGAGTGCTCCTGTTCCGCTGCGATCGGCGCGAGCGGCAACGGCGCCGACTGCGCCAGCACGGCCTCACCGACCTCCGCGACGCTCCAGTCGAAGGGCTGGTCGCGGAAACGCTTGCCCGGATCGGGGTGCTGCACGGGCAACAGCCACGCCTTGATCGCGCGACCGGCCTCGATTTCGGATACCGACTGCGAAAACGACACCAACGCGATTTGTTCGGGTTCGAAGCGCGCGTTATCGACCAGCGTCGGCTCGACGCCGGACACCTGCAAGCTGTAGAGACCCGGCACGGGCACGCGCGCTTCGACGGCAGCCTCGGTGCCGCGACCGCCGCGCGCCGCATTCACACCCGGCGCCAGCACGACCAGGAGGTCCTGTGCCTCACGCGGCAGACTGAGGCGCTCCGAATGCACGAAGCCACGCAGCTTGTGCTCATCGTAAGTGACGCTGAAAGCGCGCGGCTTCGGCTTGCCGCGGCGGTCGCTGAGTTGCAACTCGAGATGCTTCTCGAACGACGCCACATCCACCGGGTGGCTGAAGGCAAAAGCCACGATGACTTTCTTGAGCAGGGGATCCTGCGGATCCTGATAAAACTCCGATTCGGCCACGCGCACATGGAATCCCGGCGTCGTCAATTCAAACGATTGCTGCCCCACACGCACCTGCGGGGCGAACAGCAGCGCGGGGTCGAAGTCGACGTCGACGTCCTGACCAATCGGCCACTCGGCCTGCGGCTGAAACACCAGCTCGCTGTCGCTCTCCCAATGCCAGGCGCCGGCAAGTGCCGGGCGCATGCGAATGCCCTCAGCAACGGGCTTGCCGACGCGTTCGATTGGCGCGACCGAGCCCGCGAAGGTCACGCGCAACGGATGCACGACCAGCGGTTCTTTCGAGTAGTCGGTGGGCGTCACCGACGCCACGTTGAAAGCGATTTGCACGGGTTCGGGCGGACGCGGGCGATCCTGGTACCAGTGGTAACCGAACCATCCGATCGCCAGCACTGCAAGAGTGACGCCGCCCACGCGCAACGTCGTGCGCGGATGGCGCCGTGCGCTCGCCTCGATCCGGTTCAGCGCCGCACGCGTGCTATCGAACCACGCGGGTGCCCGCCAGGATACGTCGCCGAAGATACCGGCCAGCAGCGCGCCCAGCGCGCGCAACATCTCTCGAAACACATCCATGGAAGCCGATCCCCAAGCCCACATCGAAGGCGATGCGGGCGTTTGCATCCTCACCGAGCGCTCGTGTCAATTCAAGCGCGAAAATGCGGCGCGGTGCAGGCACCGCATGCGCGCCCCGCGTGGCTTTTGTAGAGCGGTGCCATGCACCGCCGCTCTTGTGCCTGACGCCACCGTCGAACAGCAGCCAGGCGTCGCTGCTCTTACTGGGCGCTAGCGTCGAACAGCAGCCGGACATAGTCCGGCTCCTGACGTTTCCCCGGTTTTTCGGCTTGCAACGCTCGCTTGGAATCGAACTTCAGAAGCGCCTGCAGTCAGGTCGGCAGAGCCGACC
>JBKJND010000322.1:0-11626 GCA_046596095.1 Ahniellaceae bacterium
GGCAAAGTTGATGTCGGCGATGTCGGATGGCGGTCTTGGCACGAGCCTCACAACTTCAGACTCGACCTTGGGCGCGGGCTGGAAAGCACTACCCGGCACGCGCAGCAACGACTCCACCGTGCAGCGTGCCTGCAGCATGACGCTCAATCGTCCAAAGGTCTTGTTGCCGGCAGGCGCAGCCATGCGTTCCACCACTTCGCGTTGCAGCATGAAATGCATGTCGGCAATGGCATTCGCGTGAGTAAGAGCATGGAATAGCAGCGGCGTCGAAATGTTGTAGGGCAGGTTGCCAATGAGCCTGAGCGGCTGCCTCTCGAAAGCACTGAAGTCGACGGTAAGCGCATCGGCCTCGATCAAGGTTAGATCGCCGTGCCGCGGCGCCTCGGTGCGCAGCCACGCCGCGAGATCGCGATCGAGTTCGATTGCGGTGAGCGCGCCCACGCGTTCCAGCAATGGAAACGTCAAGGCACCCTGGCCCGGTCCGATCTCGACGAGGTGATCCCCTGCGCGCGGCGCAATTGCCGCAACGATCCGCGCGATCACTCCAGGATCGTGCAGAAAATTCTGGCCGAAGCGTTTGCGTGCCGTGTGCGAGAAATGGTCGGACCCGGGACTGTTGTGCAACGAGCTCATGCGTTTGCGCGCGCAGCCAGCTCAATGGCGAGCTCGGTGGCTTTGATGAGGCTTGAAGGATCGGCAGATGACGTGCTTGCCCCGGCGACATCGAGTGCGACACCGTGGTCGACCGAGGTGCGCACGAACGGCAGACCCAGCGTGACGTTGACGGCGTGACCAAAACCCGCGTGCTTGAGCACCGGCAGCGCCTGGTCGTGATACATCGCGAGCACCGCGTCGAACGCCGCGAGACGCCGCGGTACGAACGCGGTATCGGCCGCGATCGGACCCGTGGCATCGATGCCTTCGCTGCGCAAAATGGCAATGGCAGGCGCGATCGACTCGATTTCTTCGTGACCGAGATGCCCGCCTTCCCCCGCGTGCGGATTGAGTCCCAGCACCGCGATGCGCGGTGAAAGGACTCCAAATCGCTTCTGCAACCCTTTGTGCAGCAAGCGACCGCAGCGCAACACCGCTTCCGCCGTGATCGCTGCGGGCACTCTCGCCAGCGGCAGATGCGTGGTCACCAGCGCCACCCGCAGCGAACCCGCGACCAGCAGCATCAATGGCGCGCTGTGCGATCGTCCGCCGAAGAATTCCGTGTGGCCGGTGAACGCGATGCCGGCATCGTTGATCACGCCTTTGTGTACCGGCGCGGTGACGATCGCGTCGAAAGTGCCGTCAAGGCAGCCGTCGCAAGCGCGCGCGAGCGTGTGCAGCACGAAACGTGCATTGGCGGTGTTCAACAAACCCGGCGTTACCGGTGCACTCAAGATTACCGGTTGCACGGCGAGCGTGCCCGCGGCATGGGCACCGGCGTGTTGATCCTCTGTCAGATCAATGATCCGCAAGGGCAAGCGCGCGCGTTCGGCTGCGCTGCGCAACAACTCCGGGTCGCACAGCGCGGTCAACGTTGCGTTCCACGGCTGCTGCGCCAGTCGAACCAGCAGTTCCGGTCCGATGCCAGCGGGTTCGCCGGCCGTCAGGGCCAACCGCACGCGCGTGTCGGTCATCAGCCGCGCGAAATGCGGGGACTCAAGACCCACTGCTGCCGCGGCGCGTCGACGCGCGTCGGCATGTTGTCGCCGATCGTGCTCCTCTCGTCGTCGTTCTCGACGGCCGCCGCATCCGCATCGGAGGTTTCTTCGGTGTCGGTGCGAATCGAGGTGGACTTTTTCGGCCTGCCCGGCAGGTCGCCTTCGAGGCGGTTCTCGACGTACGCTTCACCGCGCAGTTGACGCAGGAAAGCCGAGTATTGCTCTTCGGATTTGCGGGCGCGCACGGCATCGCGCGCGCGCGTCCGCGAAGCTTCCTCGCTGCGATCGCGATCGCGCTCGCCGAGGCGCTGCATGATGTGCCAGCCCGCGTCGGACTTGAAGGGTTCGGAGATTTCGTCGTCTTTCAGCGCCACGATTCTTTCGCCGACCAACGTGCCGTATGCCTCGGCAACAAACCAGTCCATGTCGCCGCCCAGCGTGCCGGTGGTCTTGTCGTCGGAAAATTCGCGCGCAAGCTTGCTGAAGTCGTCGCCTTTACCGAGCCGTGCGTGGAGGTCGCGAATCGTCTGCTCGGCTTCCTCCTCAGTCACCAGTTCTGAAGCGCGGATGAGGATGTGCCGCGCGTGATACTCGTGCGCCATCGTGCGCTCGCTGTCGCGCTGGTCGACCAGCTTCAGCAAATGGAATCCACTCGGACCGCGCATCGGACGCGACACCTCGCCCTTGGTCAACGTGGTCACCGCCTCGCTGAAGAGCTCCGGAACCTCGTCGTAACTGCGCCATCCGAGATCGCCGCCTTCGAGTGCCTGCGGGCCGTCGGAATACTTGATCGCCGCCGCTGCAAAATCCGCGCCGCCGGCGATCTCGCGCGCAGCGGTATCGATCTTGGTGGCCGCAGCCTGGACCTGCATGGCGTCGGCGTTTTCCGGCAATGACACCACGATGTGCGCGAGGCGCACGTCGCCACTCTTGAGCGTGCCCGACGCCAGGACGTTCTCGATTTCGGTATCGGTGACGTTGACCTGCGACTGCGTGTAACGCTGGCGCAGGCGCTGCGCCAGCAGTTCGTCGCGGAACGCACGGCGGAACTCATCGGGAGAGAGGCCCTGCTGCTGCAGAGACGCTGCCATCTGGTCGACACTGATGCCGTTTTGTTCCGCAAGGCGCGCAAGCGATTGCTGGAACTCTGCATCGGTAATGCGGATGCCGGTCTCGTTGGCGCGCTGGACTTGCAACTGCATGACAATGAGGCGCTGCATGACCTGTTTGCCGAGTACTTCGACATCGGGCAATTGACCGCCGGCACCGTATTGGGCCTGGATGTTCGCCAGCGCGCGGTCCAGCTCGCTCTTGAGAATCACGTCGTCGTTGACCACTGCGACGATGCGGTCGAGGTTATCGTCTGAAGGCGCCAGCGCCTGGGCGCGTGCGCCCGGCAGCGCGAAGACGGCCAGGCCCAACATCACTACGCCCAGCATCACAATAGCCGGCTTCACAACAGTCGGAATCACAACAGAAACGGATCTTCGATTCATGGCAACAGCTTCTCGTGCGTCGGCGAGCGGTTTGCGTCCGGAGTCGGTCGGACAACAGGGGAGGCTGCGCAGTTCCGATCACTGGCAGCGTCGGCGGCGGGTTGTAACCCCGTCAGGCTGCGCTGTGTCAAAGGATTCAAGCGTCAGCGATAGCCCAGAATAGCACGCGACAAAAAGTCCTCGGCGTTGCGGCCGATGGAGCCGAGGCCCTTGAGTTCGAGCTCGAAGAAGATCGCATTGTTGCTGTCGCCCTCGAATGTGCGCACGTAGTGCCGGCCCAGCACCCGCACCGCGAAGCAGCAAGACTGATACTCGATGCCGCCAAACGCCTCCAGCGTGCGTTGTTCGGGCAGGGAGTAGAGCCAGCGCGCGACCAGGTGCCACCGATCGCTGAGCGGCACCGCCAGCGAGCCATCGAGCTGTTCGACCAGGTCGCGACGGTAGCGGTAGCTCAGGTTCGCGACGCTGCGTTCGCCGAAACGGCGCTGCAGGCGCACGGACGAGAGGTCGGTGCGATCGGTTTCCGGGTTCCACTGCTGCGTCACCGCCACGCGCCACCGATCGTCGAGGCGCAGGTCGAGCTCGCCCACATACGCGGACTGCGAGAAATCGCGTGGCGGGACTCCGGGCAATTGCACGCGTTGCTCATCGAAATAACGGATCTGGCCTACGGACGCGCGCGCGATCTCGTCGCCGTTGTCGGCATCGAACAGCGAGGTCGTCAGCGCCGCGGTCAACTGATTCGCATCGGCCTGTCGATCGGCGCCCGCGAAACGGTTGGTGCGGAACAATTGCCCGAAACTGAAGGTCAGTTCCTGCGTGTCGAAGAGCGGCAAAGCGTCCTGATTGCGATACGGGACATACAGGTAATAAAGCCGTGGCTCCAGCGTCTGTCGGAGGTTGCGGTCGAACCAGCTGACGTTGCGTTCGAACAGCAGGCCCGCGTCGAGGCTGGCGATGGGCGTGGTCCGGGTCGGCGTGTCGGCCAGCTGATCGTTGATCTCGTAATTGGTCTGCCGCAGCGCCAGTTCCGGTCGCACGAACCAGCCGCTGCGCTCAACGGGAAAACGCACGAAAGGAGCGACGTCGGTGCGCGTACCCTCGATTGCGTCTTCCTTGCTGAAGATCGCAGCTTCACTGCGCACGCCCGCGACGAACCACGGCAAAAATGCGCGCTCGGCGTCGAAGGTTGCGCGCGGCAGGCGGCGATAGGGTTCCGAGGCCTGTGTCAGGCGCGGGTCGGTGACCTGGTAATCGTCGCCGCCAATCGCAAAGTTCCACCACTCGCCACGACCGCGGAAGTAGGCGTACGAGGGCAGCAGCGCGGTTGCCGACGTGTGCAGGCTGTCGCCCAGATCCTCGAAGAAGCGGTCGTCCGACACGCGATTGAGGTTGACCTGCAACTGGTAGTTCGGCCCAAACACGCCGAAATGCTCGACGTGATAACTGTGCCGATCGATACCGACGAGGTCGTCGTGCGGAAGATACGTACCCGTGATCAGTCCCTGATGTTGCGGGAACAGGTAACGCAACTCGCCGGCAAACTGGAACCCGCGATCGGTGATGATGCGTGGATACAGAGTCGCGTCATAGTTGGGCGCAAGATTCAGATAATACGGCAGGGTCAGATCGAAGCCGCCGTTGCTGCCGCTGCCGATCTGCGGGTACAGGAGCCCGCTTTTGCGTTCCTCGCGCAGCGGGAACGTGGCGTACGGCAGATAGAGCAGTGGCACGCCCTTGAAACGCACGCTGAGATCGCGACCAACGCCGAGGTTGCGCGCGTCGTCGGTGTCGATGCGCGAGGCGCGAATTTCCCAATCGCGCGCCTGCGGCGGGCAGGTCGAATAGTCCACGTTGAAAAAACGCCGACGATTGTCGTCGATCACTTCGGCGCGCGAGGCCTGCCCGTTCGCGCCAGTATCGATCATGCGATAAGTCACATCATCGAGTTGCGAGGTGCCCGCTTCAAGCTGACTGCGTACGCGCTTGCCACGCACGAACAGACGCTCATCGTGATAACGGACATTTCCTTGCGCATCGACCGCGTCATGCGAGCGATCGTATTCGACCACGTCGGCCTCGATGCGCTGATCGGCGCGCTCGATCTCGACGTTGCCCTCGAGTCGGAGCTTTTCGCGCGATTCGCCGCTGATGCGTTCCGCGTGCAGGTCCGTGGTCGCGGTCTCGCGCTCTCCGGTATTGCCCGCACCGGGGCGATAGTCGTTCAGCGCCGGATCCTTGAGGCAAAGGCGCGCCGCGCGCGCCGCCTCGAAATCGTCAACCGGCGACTGCGCCCATGCGGGTGCAGCCGTATACGCAGCGGCGGCCAAGCTCAGCGCCGCGACGAGCGCAAGGTGCAAAGGACGCTGCCGCAAAAGACGAGGCACAGGCGTTCCAGCGGCAGGCAAGCCCGATAGCTTGCCCAAAACACGTCGCCCCAGCAACGACCATCGCGAGAGACTAAAGTGCAGCCTCAGCAAGCAGCCCGGTTCGTGGGGCTGGAAGGCCTCAACCCGCGATGGTCAGTGGACTTCACCTTCGATAGGGAGCGCAACGTGAATTCATTGCGGGTCAAGGTGGGTCTTATGGCTGTGTTGCTGGCCTCGCCGTTGACCGCGCGCGCGCAGGATCGCGCTGCGGGCGCCGATGATCCGGCGTCGGGGTGGAGCTGGACCTTGAGTCTCGCGTCCGACTATGTGTTCAGAGGAGCCACGCAGACGCAACGAAAGCCCGCGCTGCAGCCTGGAATCAACTACGACATTGGAGACAGCGGCTGGTACGCGGGTGCGTGGGGCTCGAACGTCGACTATGGCACTGGTAGCCCGAAGGTCGAGCTGGACGCGTTCGTAGGCTGGAGCCACGCGTTGGATGACGATTGGACCGTCGACCTAAGTCTGACGCGCTATTCGTATCTCGGTGAAGCATCGGACTTTGGCGACATCGACTACAACGAGTTGATTGGGCAGCTCACCTGGCAGCAGAGGATCACGTTCACGCTTGGTTACACAAACGACTACGCCCATTCGGGGCTGACCGGCACGTACGGGGCGCTCGCGGCCGTCTGGGAAGTGGGGAATGGCTTCAAGCTCACGACCGAAGTCGGCCGTTCCGGTTTCGAGGGCGACGGCGACTACAACGACTGGACGCTGAGTGTCGGTCGCCAGTTCGGCCCAGCCAACATTGGCCTCGCCTGGTACGACACGAACCAGGACGGCGAACGCGCTTCCGATTCCGTGGTGCTCACGGTCGGATTCGGCAATTGAGTCGACTCCGAACGGCGTGCGCCGCAATCGGAATCGGCCGGCCTTGCTAGACTCACCGCCGCTTTCGAGCACTGCAGTTGAGACTCTACCCGCGATAGTTTGGCGTTGTGCATCAAGAAGGAGGAGACTCGGGTACGCGTCCTTTCAAGGGCAACGGAGTCGGTATGACCGTTGGACGGCCGGCAAGTCAGTCGGGGCAGGTTACGAATCTCAGCCGCTGGCTCCTCTGGCGCGTGGGGATGGTGTCGCTTTTGACTTCGGCCGTGGTTCTGGCGGCAACGACGCTGGCCGTCGATCGCGGATTTGCCTGGATCGAACGCGACCGGCTCCGCGAGCGGCTGGAACGCGCGGCGGACACGCTGACTGGATCAGCCCACGCACTGGTCGCGTCGACCCGCGATTATGCCGCGTGGGATCTTACCCACGCGTTTATGTCGGACGCTGACGAGACCTATCTGCGCGACAACTACACCGTCGAAAGCACCGCCAATCTCGGGGTGAGTTGGGTTGCCTTTGTCGACACCAACCGGCATGTCGTGCACGCCATGCACGTGGGCAATGACCGGCACGGTCAACCGCTTGAGCGGCAGCCGACTGAATGGTTGGAACGGTTTGCAACCGGTCTTGATTCCAGGAACCTGGAGGCGGATGCCCATACGGTGTTCTGGCTCGCAACAACCCCTGTGCTGGTCGGTTATTCGGCCATTACCAATTCTCCCCGAACCGCTCCTCTGGCCGGTTGGCTGTTTTTCGGCCGACCGCTCGTCGCCGGCGCCCGTGGCATGCCGAACGGCCCCTCCGATGTTCCCGTCGCTATTCACGCTGCCTCTCCCGCGGCGTCGGCGCTGCCAGTGATTCGAAACGAAGCGGGCATGTGGTTGGGGAGGCGTGCAATGCCGCCGTGGCCGGTTGACTTGCGTCTGCGCGAGCGCCCTGCCTATTCCGCACAGCGAGACACCGTCGTGGTCGGAATTGCCGCAAGCATGCTGGCGCTGCTCGCCCTCTCCCTCGGCACGCTCACCCTGCTGTTTCAAAGAAAGGTATTGGTCCGGCTCGAGCGGTTTGCCGCGCTGGCCGACCGCCATGCGCTGGGTCGAGACGCGGATACTCGTTGGCCGGTCGGGGAAAACGACGAGATCGACATGCTGGCAGGTTCCCTAAACGCAATGCTCGAGCGCATCGATTCTCATGAGCGTGTGCTGGCGCATCTGGCAAGTCACGATCAACTCACAGAGCTGGGAAATCGGCGTCAGTTGATGCAGCGCCTGCAATTAGCGATCGAATTCGTGCAACTGCGCCCGGACGTCCAATACAGCCTGGTCCTGTTCGATCTGGATTGGTTCAAGGAGATCAACGATACGCATGGGCATGCGGCGGGAGATCGGGTGCTCACCATCGTTGCAGAACGGATCCTGGCACTGGTACGCGCTGACGATGTCCCAGTGCGGTTGGGTGGCGACGAGTTCGCAGTGCTGCTGGCGGATTGCGGCCCTGCGCAATCTCGCATTTTTTGCGATCGCCTGCTGGAAAGCTTAAGTCTTCCTGTGGAAATGGACGGGCAATTCCTGTCTATCTCGGCTTCGATTGGCTCCGTAGCTCTTGAGCCGGATCTCGATACGCACGAACTCCTCCGCAGGGCGGACCGGGCCATGTATCGCGCCAAGAGAGACGGTCGTCATCGCGCTCGGATGTTCGATCAGTCCATGGATATCCATACCCGGACTGAATCGTGAGCCTGCTCACACGGGGCACCGGTGAAACGGTCGGGGACTTCGAGTCGCGAGAGGAATCGTTTGACTTCGCCTGAATTTCAAGCCGGGTCCGTGTTTGCGAACACACGCCATCACGCGGAGAAAAGTGCGGCGAGGTGGGCGTGGGTACATTCGCGCAAGGCCGTGAGGCTGTAGCCGCCTTCGAGCGCGGAAACGACGCGTCCCGCGCAGTGGCGCTCGGCCATGGCGACGAGTTCCGAGGTGAGCCACGCGAAGTCGGCAGCATCGAGGTTGAGGTTGGCGAGCGGGTCGAGTCGGTGCGCGTCGAATCCGGCCGAGATCAGGATGAGGTCGGGTCGGTGCGCTTCGAGCGCCGGCAGGCCCACGGTCGACCAGACAAGCGCAAACTCGCGCCCACCGCTGCCGGGCGGCAATGGCAGGTTGACGATGTTGCCGACGCCGTGTTCGCTGGCAGCGCCGGTGCCCGGATATAGCGGCGATTGATGGCTCGACAGGTACAGCACGCGCGGGTCGCTGGCGAAGATGTCCTGCGTGCCGTTGCCGTGATGCACATCGAAGTCGACGATCACGACGCGCTTCACGTCAGGGCGTTCAAGCGCATGTGCCGCGCCCACTGCGATGCTGTTGAACAGGCAGAAACCCATGGCCAGATGCGCAGTCGCGTGGTGTCCGGGTGGCCGCACCGCGCAGAATGCGCGCTTGCCCAGTGCCGCAGATGCAAACACCGAATCGACAGCGGCAACGACCGCGCCGGCAGCGCGCAATGCTGCTTCGAGCGAACCTGGCGATAGCACGGTGTCGGCGTCGAGCCGCACGGTCGCATCGCTGGGAGTCGCCGCGAAAATCGCGTCGATCATGGTTCGGTCGTGCACGCGTTCGAGTTGTTCACGTGTGGCGCGCGGTGCCTGTTGCCGTTGCAAGCGGGAAAACTCCGGCGCCAATAGCGCCTCCAGCACTGCGTCAAGGCGCGCCGGTGATTCGGGGTGACCGGGGCCGGGAGCGTGCTCGAGGCACGCCGCGTGCGTAAGGATCACGTTGACGATGGCCGCTTCGAAGCAATCAACCGCGCGGCCGACGCTCGTGCCGCCACAGCACCTCGCTGGCGCCGGCTTCGCGCGCGAGTACACGGGCGATCACGAACAGCAGATCCGACAACCGGTTGAGGTATCGAATGGCTTGTGGCCGCACCGCATCGACGCGCGCCAGCCGCAGCGTTTCGCGTTCGGCGCGACGGGCCACGGTGCGTGCGAGATGGCACGCGGCCGCGGCGGTGCTGCCACCCGGCAGGATAAATTCCTTGAGCGGAGGCAGCGGCTCGTTGAACGCATCGAGCCGCCGCTCCAGACGCGCGATGTCGGCGTCCTCGATGGCGGCGGCGCCGGGAATACAAAGCTCGCCGCCGAGATCGAACAGCTCGTGCTGGACTTCGACCAGACACTCGCGCACGGCATCGGGCAACGTGGCGGCAAGCACCACGCCAATGGCGCTATTGAGTTCATCGACCGTGCCGTATGCCTCGACGCGCGGATGTTCCTTGTCGACGCGTGTGCCGTCGCCTAGCCCGGTGGTGCCGTCGTCGCCGGTTCGCGTGTAGATTTTCGAGAGGCGACTGCCCATGCGCGCGGGCGTCAGGTCGCGAGGGTAGCTGCGCGCAGTCCGGGCACGCGCCGCTGCAGTAATTCGTAGCCGCCAAACAGCAAAGCCGCGTAAAACAGCGTGCCGAGCACGGTCCATTTCAGGAACGGCAGTCCCGCGACGTAGCAAGCACTCAAACCTGCGGTGCATGCCGGATGCGCGATCACATCGGTCGCGGTCAACCACACCGCGAAATTCGTGACGAGGAAAAACAGCAGCGATCCGGCCAGCGAGTAGCCGAGAACGCGCACGGACTTGACGCGACCGCGCAAGCCGAACCCCAGCACCGCGGACAACGCAATGCAGGCGTAGATCGCCAGAAAATGCGCGCTGGCGAAGTACTCGAAGTAGATCCCGCCCTGCATGAGGCCGAGCAGAAGGTCGGACAGGAACATCGCCGCGAGCGGCGCCAGCACCGCCCAGGAGCGGTTGAGGAAATACGCGCCACCAAACAAGGCGATGGCCTCGATCGGCGAAAAGTTCGGCGGATGCGGGACCAGGCGCGAGATGGCCGCGGCGACGATCAGCGCAAACAGCAGCAGCGCGCGTGCGCGCGGCGAAAACGCCGGCACGGGAGCGCCGGGTCGAGTCGAGGGAGAAGCTGAGGTCAGCATGTGCGATTCCGGAGCGTGCGGCGATTCCAACAGTTTAGCCGATGGCTTCGGTGCACTGCCTTATCATTCCGGGATGACGGAACCATTCGAATGCGACGTGGCGATTGTCGGCAGCGGCCTGGTAGGCAGCGCCTTGGCGTGCGCGCTCGATGGTACGGGCATTACGGTCGCGCTGATCGAGGCGCAAGCTTCGCGCGCTGATCGGAACAGCGAGGAACCGTCCGCACCTGGTCGGGCTGCGCTTGACCAGCAGGCACCCGATCAGCGCAACCTGGCGCTGGCGCGGCGCAGCGTCGAGACGCTTGATCGTATCGGCGTCTGGCGGCACGCGGCAGTGCACGGCGTTCCGATTCGCGATGTGCATGTGTCCCGACGGGGCGATTTCGGCAAACTCCGCCTTGGCGTCGACGACCTGCACCTCGACGCGTTCGGCTATACCGTGCCCGCTCCGGTCCTTGGCGACGCACTCGAGTCGCGGTTGCGTCGCTGTGCTGACTTGCGACGCGTGCAGCCGGCGCGACTGGAAGGTTGGCGGAGCGAAGGATCAAAGCTGCTGCTCGAGGTGCATGGCGCTCGCGGCATCGAATGGCTGCGCACAGGGTTACTGGTCGCAGCCGATGGCACCGATTCCGGCACCCGCGAGCGCGCCGGCATTGCCGTCACGCGTCGCGACTACGCACAGTTCGCGATCGTCGGCTCGGTTGCGCTCGATCGCGAACACGATGGGCGGGCCTTCGAGCGCTTCCTCGACAACGGTCTGGTCGCGATGTTGCCGCTTGCCGGACGCTTCAGTGGTTTCGTGTGGGCGATGCCCATGGACGACGCACCCGCAGCGCTGGCGTCGGACGACGCGACGTTCGTGGCCGCGCTGCAGTCGGTGTTCGGGTCAAGGCTCGGCGCGTTTAAACGCATCGGCAAACGGCAGGCGTGGCCGCTGCGCGCGGTGACCGCGCAGTCGCTCTGCGCCGAGCGCCTGGTGCTGGTGGGCAACGCGGCGCAGACGGTGCATCCCGTCGGTGCGCAGGGTTTCAATCTCGGCCTGCGCGATTCGATCACCCTGGCCGAGGAGATCGTCGCGGCGCGCAGTGAAGGCCGCGACATCGGCGGCGACCACACCTTGCAGCGCTACGCGCGCCGCCGGCAACCCGATCGCGACGCGACGGTCGCGACCAGCGATGCGTTGATTGGACTGTTCGGCTCGTCGAATGCCGCGATCCGATTCGCGCGCAGCGC
>JBKJND010000355.1:0-3142 GCA_046596095.1 Ahniellaceae bacterium
GCGATCGGCGCGCCCATGCCTATCAAAGACCGTGGCATCGCCGTGCTGCCGCTGGTCAACGCTGGTGGCGAGGACGATCAGCAATTTTTTTCGGACGGAATCTCCGAAAACCTGATCACCATGCTCTCGCAATTGGAAGGACTGAAGGTCATCGGCCGCAGTTCCTCGTTCCGATTCCGCGAGAGCAAGGAAGACATCAAGACCATCGGGGAAAGACTCGGCGTCGCCCATCTGATCGAAGGCAGTGTGCAACGCATCGGCAACGACGTGCGCATCAGCATCCAACTGATCCGTACCGCCGACGGCAGCACCGTCTGGACTCAGCGCTTCGATCGTGGTTACAAGGATTTGTTCGTCTTGCAGGATGAGATCACGCTGGCTGTCGCCGCTGCGCTGCAGGTCAGGCTGCTGCACAGCTTGCGCGGCGCGGTCGAGACCGGGCACCCCGCCAGCGGCAACCTCAAAGCCTACGAGGCCTATCTGCAGGGTACCTACTACATGGGCGGCAGCAACACCCGCAAGGCCATCGAGCAATTCGAGCGAGCGACGCAGCTCGATCCGGGCTACGCGCAAGCCTGGGCATGGCTGGCATTGCAGCGCACCAATCTCGCAAGGTTCGAATTGACCGGCGACGCGGCGCGCGCGACCTACGCACAGGCGCGCAAGGACATCGACACGGCACTGCGGCTACGGCCCAATTTCGGGCAGGCGCATGCAATCCGCGCAAATTGGTTGAGCATTGCAGAGCACAACTGGGACGGAGCGCTCGCGGAATTCCGTATCGCCTTGCCGCTGGTGTCGGACACCGACCCCGCGCATGGGGCCGTGAGCTACCTGTTGGCCACTTTTGGGCGCGTGAACGAAGCCATCGCCGAGCGCCGCAAGGCCATCGAGGGCGACCCGCTGTCCGCGTCCGGCCGCGTCCAACTGGCCGATTTATTGGCGAGCCTTGGTCGGCTGGACGAAGCCGAAGCAAGCTTGCAAGAGGCCGTCCGACTTGAACCGGGTCGGGCCAAATGGGTCGCGAGCAAGCGCATCGTGCTGGCCATTTTGCGCGGCGACGCGGTGACGGCGCGAACTTTGGTGGAGGCAGGGAGCGAGTGGCCCGAGCGCGATCTGGCGCTTGCGCTGCAGATCGGCACCGACGACTCGGCCGCCAATGCAGCGCTGCAACGCCTCATCGAAACTGACGGGGACAACAAGGCTGTCGCCCATCAGGTCGCTCGCGTCCATGCCCTGCGCGGCGAAGCGGACAAGACTTTCGAGTGGCTTCAGCTCGATCGGGGACGCGGCGACGCCGGCGTGCATACCGCGCTCTTCGATCCCCTGATGCTGCGCTTTCGCGACGATGCGCGTTTCGCTGAATACTGCAGATCGGCCGGACTGCCACCAGCGTCCGCCAGCGAAGCGCTGAGCATCGACCAGATCAGCGAAAGGGGGTCGGGTACATTTTCCCCCATTCGTAGGGCTCCCACGAGCGGTGCGCGCCCGCATTGACAGATCAGCGTCGCGGATCGCCTGCCGAAGCGGCGCGAGACGTCGTGACCGGCGCGATGGTGATAGATCGTGCCGGGGTCGTAAAGGCAATCGCCCTTCAAAGACATTGTGTCAGGAACATTTCCGGGTTGAAAATGGCCCTGCCACCTTGGTTGCGTCGCCGCCGCACGTCCGCACTCCGGGGGATGCCGACCACGACCAGTGCACGCCGCTCCCAGGTCGCCAATGAAAACGTGATCAAGCGGATTGGCGCACGCATGGACGTGGCGATGATGTTGACCTTCGATTGCTATGCCAACGGCGGCAAGACCATCGATTGCGAATCGCTCGGCGGCGATGGAAAAATTGTCGAAGGGCAGTCGATCCCACAGCAGACGTTTCGTTTCCAGCCCTAATCTGAGTGTGGGTTTATAAAACGGGCCAGAGTGATTCGCGCTTTGGGGCTGAGGTCACTCTGGCCTCGCTAGAAACACTGTCAGCAACTGATGCGATCAGTCGTTCTCTTCGTGGAGGATGCGTCCGTCGATCGGATCCACGTGGATCTCGCGATCATCGCCGGAAGCGTCGCGCGCCTCGGCCTTCCAGCGGTTGCGGCTGCTCAGCCACTCGATGTCGTGAACGTCGTGGTAGCCGTTCGCGGCGAGCACCAGTGCCACGTCGTTGCGATTGAGCCTGCCGCCGACCGGCACCAGCACCCGCTTTTCGACCATGATCGGCGCGCGCGCCTGCGGAATCACGATGACTTCATCCACGGCGACTGGCGCTTCCACGAAATGGACCGGTGGGCTGTCTGTCCTGGTGACCACGGTCGTACGCCTCGTGATCACCCGGTCGAGCGGATTGACGCTGACGTCGACCACGGCGCCTTCGGCATTGGTCGCCGTGCCGAGCCACATCCCGTCGTGGAATTCGAGCACAGAGATATTGGTGTAACCCGTGCTGGCGAGCACGTCTTCCGCATCCATCGCACTCATCGTCGCCGCCGAGACGCCGCCGCCTAGAACCAGGCCGAGTGCAATGGCCATCAGAGACTGTCGAATTTTCATGAAATCTGCTCTTCGTTGGATTGACCGACCGATCTTTGCCGGGGCCGGTGCAACCGGCGGTGAATCGCCACTGCCGCGGTCACACTCCTGCGACATTTCGACAACTCGAAAGAGCATGCATGAAGGATGTTCCAGTCTTCTCGCTCGACGTGATTGGGCTTTCGTCGAACACTTCGCCTTCGTCTAGCCACCTTCCAAAGAGGATAGCCAGTCCGAGAACATCTCCAGCGCCGCCGCCGCAGCCACCACGTACACTGGAGGCGCATCCTTCCCGGGGACTCCTCCATGCAGCGACTCGTGCTGACCTTCCTTGCTTGCATCTTTCTGCTCGGCGGTTGCGCGGAGCGGAGAAGCGACGTCCTCGCGCCACCTGCCAACGAGGCATCTATCGCTCGCGTCGACGCCGGGGAAAGCGCGACCGCCGCATTCGACGCTGCGGTCGATCGGCTGAGCCGCGCGTATTACCAGCAGGTGCCGGAGGCCGCGACCTACAACGGCGCTCCGGACGCGCAGGCTTCGGGTGCCGATGCGCGCCTCAACGATCGATCGGTGCAAGGTGAATCCGCGCGCGTCGCTGAGATGGAAGCACGCCTGGCCGA
>JBKJND010000168.1:0-5366 GCA_046596095.1 Ahniellaceae bacterium
AGTGGCCGCCTGGCCGGCCGCCGTGCCGCAGACGTTGCTGCAGGTGCCGCAATTCGCCGGATCGGCAAGCAGATTGGCGCACACGCCACTGCAGTTGGTAATCCCGCTGCCGCAGGAGATACCGCCGCTGATGCGGGCGAACGGCACGCTGCCAAAGCGCAGGCGCGGGGTCATCTCGGCGTCGGCGCCGACTCTCACCCCCAGGTAAAGCGGGGCGCCAAATAATGAGTCGGGTAACGGCACCGCAAGGCCCATGTCAGTCGAGACCACGCCGGCGACAATATTGAGCGCAGGCTGAGTCTCGCTCCATAGCGAGCTGCCGCCGGAAGGCACGTTATAAAGCGCAAAGACTACTGAAAAAGTTCCGCTTAACGGCTGCCCGCCGTTGTCGGTGAGGTAGCCCTGGTAGGGCATCGTGGTTGGAACTGCAGCGAAGAGCGCATGCCCGGCGAGCGTCAGGGCGGCGAGCGCAGCAGCAAAAAACGCATTCCGCACGCGCATCTTGTTTCTCCGCACCTGGATCCGGCTACGGATCATACATCCGTCGCACAAATCCCAATCGTGAATGAACGACCCGGTGGTTGGGTTTGATACGGGAATGCAGTGGGAAAATGAAAGTGGCTTTGTGAAAAAAGGGCTCAGTGACATTTTCTGACAAGTCATGACGCCCGCCTTTCGCCGGCATTATCTTTCAGCGCCCAGCCTGCGCCAGCATCGAGTCGAGAACTTCAGCGATCACCCGCTGGCAAGCTTTCGGTAGCGCGCTGACGCGGCTCCAGTTGCTGATGAATTCTCGGTGCTGGTCCGCGCTTCTACACCACTGGCTTATCGCCCCCCGGCATGACTTGGTCCCAGCTTTGAATGGCAGTTGTGGGTCGAGAGCGGTCGGTCAACAACAGCACGATGATCATCCCTGCGCAGATAGCGCAGTGTCACTGCGACGCAAATGCCGACGTGCACGTCCCTGTTCGGGAATGGTCGAGACCTAGTGGACAGCCTTCACCTTGGCGCTGGCCTTCGCGCTTGTGTCTTGGGCCAGAAGCTCCAGGATTTTCGTGGACAGGATGGGAACGACCGACGCGGGCAGGTAGTGGCCCATGCCGGGAATCACTTCGAGCCGCGCCTTGGGCAGGATTCGTTTGAGATGGTAGGCGGCTCGCAGCGGGATGAGCGGATCGTCGGCGCCGTGCAGGATGAGCGTGGGGCATCGGATGCGCGACACCGCGGCGCTGCGATCTTTGTCAGCCATGACCGCGAGCAACTGACGTGCCACGCCTGCGGGGTTGTAGGCGCGCTCGAGCGTAAGGCCCATGCGCTTGCGCAAGGTGTCGATTTCAACGGGGTCGCGAATGTTGCCGATCGCCTTGAACAGAGTCACAAAGTGCTCGACCTTGGCCTCGAAACTCGTACTCGCCGTCGGCCGTCGCAGAAATCGCCAGAGCACGCGCAAGTGCGGCCACGGCGAGGTGCGCGGGCCGGCGCTCGACATGATCGATGTGAGGCTTAGCACGCGCTCGGGCGCAATCTCTGCGAGTACGTGGGCGATCATGCCGCCGAGACTTGCACCAACGACGTGGAAGCGTTCGATACCTAGCGCATCGGCCAGCGCGAGCGTGTCGTCGGCCATATCGGCAAGTCGGTACGGCGGGGTGTACGGCAGCCGCCAGAAGCTCGCGAGCATCGCGCGATTCATCGGAGTATGCGGTCGCACCGCGCCGCCGCCCGACAAGCCCACGTCGCGGTTGTCGAACGCGATCACGCGAAATCCGCCAGCGACGAGCGCGTCGATCAAGGTCGGCGGCCAGGCCAACAATTGCATGCCGAGTCCCATGATCAGAAACACGGCGGGATGACGCTCGTCGCCGTGGCTTTCGTATTCAATGTGCAGACCGCGTTGCGGCAGTTCGATGCGAGTCATGCCTAACGCGCAAATAGATCGGACCACCCGCGCACGTGCGGATCGCCATACAACATCGAGCGCCAGCCGCCACGCTCGAACGGTGCCCAAGCACCCTCGCGCTGCGCAAGCCGATCGGCAATCGCCCACCACACGGTGGGGTTCACGCCGAGACCCAGGTGACTGGCTGTGACTTCGATGTTTTCACTCATCGGCCCGCCGCAGGCCAGACTGTTGCGCCAAGCGACCACGCCATCAGTCTTGCTGAGGAACGCGGTGTGCGGAACGCGTGATTTCTGTCGCAGCAGATCCTGTAGTCGCGGATCGTTGGCCGCAAGGCCACTAACCAGTTCGAATACGCGCCAGACGTTACTCGCGCGCGGCTGCGGGCCGAGCGGCGATCCCAGAGTTATCACGGATCGCACTTTGGCAGGCATCCGCGCAGCAAGCGCATGCGCCATTGCGCCGCCCAGCGACCAGCCGATCAGGCTCACTTTGCGCTTGTGACTCTTCTGGATGCTGCGCACGCGTTCGATTACACCTTGCACAATGCCGTCGCGCGGCCCGACGTTGAGACCGAGTTCCCACGGATACGCCACGTAACCGCAGTGCGCGAGAAACGAACGCAGTGGCCACGTGCTGAGATCGCCGGCCATCAGACCCGGCAAGACGAGGACCGGATGACCGTCCCCACGCGGCGCCTGACGCAACCACGGCCATGTCAGCGCGCAGGCCGCCCACTCGAATGCGGCGCGGCCTTCGAGTGCAAGCAGCAGCGACGACGGGGCCCGTATCGGTATTTCCGCGACCGCACTCGGCGGGCGTCTCACTCGTTTGGTCATGCCGGAATTTTCGCCACGAGCTCGGCGAGTGCGGGCGCGAGCGCCCTGGCAATCGCTTCGGGATTGGGTTCAACGTTCTTGCAGGCGATGATCCCGAACTCAAGGTGGCCGGCATAACTCTGCACAGTGATGTTCAGTCCGAGGCCGTGGGTGACGATGGAGATGGGAAAACAATGCGCGAGCCGGGCCCCGGCCAGGTAAAGATCGATGGGCGGGCCGGGCACGTTCGAGATGGCCAGGTTCGCGAGTGGCGGCAGCTTTTCCGCGACACGCCCGCGCGCCCAAAGCCGCGTCAATCCACTCGCCCACAGCGGCGCGGCGAGGCCTGGGTAATCGGTCGGAATCAGGCTGCGAAACGCGCTCACGCGCGCCTTGATTCCGGAGCTCGCCTTGTTGATCGCGAGCAGGCGCTCGACCGGATCGGCGATATCAGTGGCGAGCGGGCACTGCACCATCGACACCTGATTGTTCGACTCGCTACTGCCAGCCTCGCGCAGCGACACCGGCATCGCCGCGATCAACGACTGCTTCGGCAGCACTTTGCGTTTGCCGAGCTGCGCGCGCAAGGCACCAGCGCACATTGCCAGCACCACATCATTGAGGCTGACGCCGAAAGCGCGCGCCGCCTGCTTGGCATGTTGCAAAGGAATGCTTGCCACCGCGAACCGACGCTGCGCGCAGACCTGCACATTGAACGGCGTGCGCGGCGCCAGCAGTACCGCGTCGCGGATGCGACCCACCAGCGTGCGCGGATCGCCGATCGCCGCGGTTGCCATCTTGAGCGTTGCCGGCATCGCGCGGACCAGTCGCGCGAATTGATTCAACGTTCCGCGAGCGGCGGCTTGCGCCACGTCGCGTCGACGCGGTCCCGTACTCGCATCGGCAGTCTCGGCTGCCGCGGGTTCCGCTGTTTTCGGATCGTGCGACGCGGTGGCCTCGACATCGAGCAATGCCTGCGCCAGCGCAATGCCGCCTTGACCATCGAGTAGTGAGTGATGGATTTTCGAGTACAGCACAAGCTCGCCCGACGCGAGACCTTCAATCACCACGAACTGCCACAGCGGACGCTCGCGCGGCAGCGGCTCGGCGTGCAGTTCGGCCACCAGATTCATGAGTTGCTTGTGACTGCCGGGCGCACGCAGGCGGCGCTTGACGATGTGCACGTTGACATCGATCGTGTCCACCGATATCCACATCGGGTGCGCAAGATCCAGCGGGGCGTGTTTGAGCACGCGGCGCAAGGCCGGTGCGCGCGGCAATCGGGCAGTGACGTGCGCCAGCAAGGCGCGGTGAAAATCGTAGCCGCGACGCTTCAGCTTGGGCTTTTCGAGGAGCATGAGGCTGCCCACATGCATGGGCGTTTCTGGCGTTTCCAGATACAGGAACGCGGCATCCAGACCACTCAGGGGGCGCAGACGTCTGGACACGGTCGGCTCGCTGCAAAAGTCGGCGGACTATAGACGAGTTCGCGTTCGCTGCTGTTGTGCAGCGCGGGCGCGCGATTGAACGACAAACCGCGTTGGTGCGCTGCTGTCAGACTTACGTCGTGCGGCGCTCGGCGCGCAGCAGATCGCGTGCGCGGTAACCCAGCCATCCCACGACCGCGAGCGTCACCCCGGCGCCCGCGAGAATCGACGCGCGCAGCCCGAGTACGCGCGCCGCCGCGCCGGATTCGAACGCGCCGATTTCGTTGGAGCAGGTGACGAACAAGCCGTTGACCGCGAGCACGCGTCCGCGCAGGTGATCGGGCGGCACCGAATTGAGCAGATACTGCCGGATCACCACGCTGACGCTGTCAAATGCGCCGGTCAGCAACAGCATCGCGCACGACAGCCAGAAGTTCGACGACAACGCGAACACCAGCGTCGCGACGCCAAAACCCGCAACCGACAGCAGCATGTTGCGCCAGAGCTTGCCGATGGGCGAGAAGCGCGCGAGCACCAGCAGCGTGAGCACCGCGCCGATCGAAGGCGACGCGCGCAGCCAGCCGAGCGCGGTCGGGCCGGCATGCAGCACCTCCTCCGCAAACACAGGCAGGATCGCGACCACGCCACCAAACAACACCGCCACTAGATCAAGGCTGAGCGAGTACGTCAGGACACGATTGCCGAACACGAAACGCAAGCCTTCGCGTATCGCGGCGCGGATCGACTCGTGTTCGATCGGCGGCCCGGCCGGCGGCGCGCGTACCGTAGTCATCAGCGCAAGCGATATCGCAATCAATGCAACGACGGTAACCAGCGTGCCGGTCAGCCCGATGGGTGCGTACAGGAAACCTGCCACCAGCGGTCCGACCACCATGCCCGTTTGCCAGAACGTCGCTCCCCACGCCGATGCATTCGCGTACAGCGGCGGCGGAATGAGCGATGCGCGCAGCGCCGACATCGCAGGCCCGTAAAACCCGCGCGCGAATCCGATCAGGGCAACGGTTGCGTAGACGCTGGCGAGCAGCTCAAAGTCGGACATGCGGTCCGCGCCGCGCATGACCAGCGTCAGCGCGATGCTGCCGGCGAGCATCACCGCAACGGTGCCGAGGATAATGCGTTTGCGCGGCAGCCGATCGGCTATTGCACCGCCGTACAGTGCGACCGCGAGATACGGCAGCGCTTCGGCCAGGCCGATGAGTC
>JBKJND010000239.1:0-5611 GCA_046596095.1 Ahniellaceae bacterium
GCAGGTGGTCGAACCCGACCTGACCTACAACCCGGGGATCATCCTCGGCGGCACGCAGGTCGACTACGACGAAGCGCTCGCGCGCGGCACGGCTATCGGCAAGACCAACGTGATCGCAAACACGGCCACGGTGAAGGGCGACCTGCGCTACCTGGACTACGCGCAGCGGGATCGCGCACACGCGACCATGCGCGCGATCGTTTCGCGCAACCTGCCAGGCACCAGCGCGACGCTCGAGTTCCAGGAATCAGTCCCGCCGATGGTGGCGACGCCCGGAAATCTGAAGATCCTTGAGCTGTATTCGCGGGCGAGCGAGGACGCCGGCCTCGGGCCGATCGCGGCCCTACCCGCCGGACAGCGCGGCGGCGGCGACATCCAGTTCGTCGCGCCCTTCCGCGACACGCTCGATGGCCTCGGCGCGACGGGCAAGGGCGCGCATTCGCCCGAGGAAGACCTGGAAATCGCATCCATCGAGCGTGGCGCCGTGCGCACCGCGATCATGCTGTACCGCCTCACGCGCTAACGGCACCTCTTAACCCGCAACTTCTCAATCTTGCGCCTGGGAATCGACCTGTCTGCTTTGTGTCGTTCGCCGTCCCCTAGCCGGCGGGTGCAGCGGCGAGCGCAACCAGGATTCGCGTGCACAACTGTGCGATCGGTCGAAAACCGGCCAGAAGTGGACAAAACCTCAGCGTCAGGTCAGAGGATCCCAATCTTCCGCAGCCACCGCAGGGCATCCTCCGTCCACCGATCCGTTGCCTTGCCTTGCTTCCTGACCCCGAAGGCATGCCCCCCTGTGTCGTACAGGATGAGGTCCACGTCAACGCCGGCCTTCTTCAGGTCCCGCTCGTAGACCAGGGAAAAGTGGACGGGATCGACCGCGTCATCCCTGGCGTGGATGAGCAACGTGGGCGGCACGTCCGCTGAAACAACGATGTCGGTGTTGAGCTCTTGCGCGGCGATGGCCTTGGGCGTCTTGTTCTTGTGCTCCATTGTCATGTGGCCCGGATAAACCGGAATCGCGAAGTCGGGCCGAGCGCTTACTTGGTCGAATGCATCGATGGGATCGTAGGAACGCGCGTTGAAGGCCGTGCTGGCGAGCACCGCGAGGTTTCCTCCGGCCGAGAATCCCATGACGCCGATCTTTTTCGGATCGATGCCGTAGTCGCTGGCGTTGTAGCGGACGATGGACATCGCTCTTTGCGCGTCCTGCAGCGCCATCGGCGTATCGGGCGCGTCATGCCGGTGCGTTTCCCGGTTCCAGTTGCACCCGGTATTGGGGACCCGGTACTTCACGAGGATGCAGGTGACCCCGGCGTCAGTCAGCCACTTGCAGACGTCGGCACCGTCGGGTCCGATCGTGCTGTGCGGGCCGATCGCCAGGGCCTTGTAGCCGCCGCCCGGGAAAACGAGGATGGCCGATCGGGTCGAATGGACCTTCGGCGGATAGAGCAGGAAGGACGGATGGGTGACCGCCCATTTTTCGTCGGCGAGCGCGTCGATGCCGTCCTGCAGGACCCGCGACCCCTCAGGCCAAAGCGGCACCTCCCGCGAATGCCCCGCTGCGAGCGAGGTGCCCGAAGAAGAAGCGGCCAACAGGAAGACAGCTATCAGTCTGAGAAGTCGGAAGGCAGGCATTTGCGTCGTTTCCCTTGGCGCGCCGGGCCGCAACCCCGTTTGCCCGCGAGCTTAGGCTGGCCCTGTCCGGTAAACAATCCACCGCGTCGATCGAATGTCCGCTTTGGGTGTGCGCCGTGGAAAGGCGGCGCTTTTCCAGTGGGTGCAAATCCCACCCGGCAACCGCTCCAGCCGGAAGCAACCGGAGCAGCTATGGAGGTAACGAAATGGCTGAAGCCTTCGGTGATGCAGCGAGGCACCTTGGCGGAGAACACGCCTGCGGTATTGTTCCGCGCACGGCGTATGGTTAGCCTCGCCAAGCCGCAACAATCATCGAGATCTGAGGGATTTCCAACGCCCCCGCAAGGTCCGCATTGACGCGAGGCGCTAAACTGCGACGGGTAGCCACTGAGTAGTCAACGAGGGCGACGTGGGGGCATTTGTGGGCCTCAGTGCCTCAATTTAGTACGGACATAAATCAATGGTACAGGCTCGGTTTTCGGAGCCGGGTGCCGCACCACATTGGAAAAGTCATGCGCGAAACTTCCATGTCCATGGACGCTATCGTCTGGAACTATCACGAGTCGCTGCCGGAGAAGGTGGCGGAATTTGAACGCCTGTGGACGGCGTGGCAGGCGGATCCACCGTCGCGCGAAGCCTGCGACGCGTTCCGCGTGCTTATTCATCGCATGTCGGGCGCGACAGCGGCGTTTGGCTACGAGGAATTGGCCGAGCGCGCGGTCGAGCTCGAGCGTCTACTGAGGCCGGGTGTGTGCCTTGAGGACCATCTTCCAGGTGGGGTATATCGACACATCGAGCACGCGGCGTTGCAATTGCTGGATGCGTTGCGCAGAAGTGCGCGCGAAGAACATCCGCCGCAGACACCGACATGAGCAGTTATGTCACCGATACGCTCGCTTCTCCGCAGCAGCAAGTCCAACCGAAGCGTGCCTTGCCGGCGATCTCGCTGATCGGCGTGCCGACCGACATCGGCGCCGGCACACGCGGTGCATCGATGGGGCCGGAAGCCATGCGCGTTGCCGGATTGCCGGAGGCGCTCGCGCGTCGCGGGCACGATGTACGCGATCTCGGAAATCTGTCCGGCCCGGTCAATCCCTGGCGCGATCCCGCGGAAGGTTATCGGCATCTGCCCGAAGTCGTCGCCTGGAACCGCAGTGTGCTGACTTCGGTTTACGCCGAACTTGAGGCGCGGCGATTGCCGATCCTGCTGGGCGGCGATCACTGCCTCGCGATTGGTTCGATCACCGCCGTGGCGCTGTACGCCAAGTCGCAGGGCAAGAATCTGCGCGTGCTGTGGCTCGACGCGCACGCGGATTTCAATACCAGCAGCCTCACTCCGTCGGGCAATGTGCACGGCATGCCGGTGGCTTGTCTGTGCGGCATCGGCCCGCGCGAGCTGACGCATCTGGGCGGCGAGTCGCCGATTCTCCAGCCCGCGCAAATCCATCAGATCGGTATCCGCTCGGTCGATCCGGGTGAGAAGCAGCTGGTCAAGGAAGCCGGACTCAAAATCTACGACATGCGCTACATCGACGAAGTGGGCATCAAGCGCACGCTGGACGAAGCGCTCGCGGGCCTCACCGACGACGACCATCTGCACGTGAGCTTCGACATCGATTTTCTCGATCCCTCGATCGCGCCGGCGGTCGGCACCACCGTGCCCGGTGGCCCCAACTATCGCGAAGCGCAGCTGGTGATGGAGATGATCGCCGACACCGGCCGCATGGCGTCGCTCGACGTGATGGAACTCAATCCCGCGCTCGATACCCGCAACGTCACCGCCGAGCTTGCCGTGGATCTCATCGAAAGCCTCTTCGGCAAGTCGACCCTGATGCGCGATTGACCTACGCTTGCTTCAACGGGCGAAGCTCACCACGGATCGGGTGCGAAGGTCGCAGGAAATGCGCGCGGCGAACGTTCATAGTAAGGCGTCGGCGGCGTTGGCCAGATGCCGCGCGCGACCAGGCTCTCGTGACGATCGTAGAACACGCGCACGATTTCATCGGGACGACTGTGGGCGCGATGGAACTCGGTGGTGCTCGCCGGATCGTAACGACGCTCCCCGTGTCCGGTGCCGAGCGGGGCCGCAGCGACAGCGTCCGCTGCCTGCGATTCCTGTGCCGCCATCGGCGCTTGGCGCCGTTCCGCGCGCGCGCTTTTGGCCGCAGAGTTTTCTCTTTTGGCATCGTCGCGTGCGCCATAACCACGGCTCTCGTACGCGACGGGCGGTGAGGCGAGCACCGGCGGTGGCGGGGGCACTTCGCGAAACACCGCCGCGCCAATCACCCCGACATCGAGCGGACGCCCTGTGCGCGCGGCATAACTGTCGGGCAGCTCGGTGAAGTAGAACTCCGCCGTCTCCTCAAGGCTCTTGCGCCAGCCGCGGATGTCGACCTGCTGCCACGGCGCCAGCACATAACCTTGCTGCGAGGGGCTCGCGGTCTGGCCGCTGATCACGTTGACGCCATCGACCGACAGCACCACCAGCACGCGCTCGCCGCTGCGGTTGGCGACGCGCAAGGTGTAGCGCGCACCGGGTTCGCCGGCGACGTAGGTGTCGCCGCGAAACAATGTCTGCGCGAACGAATTTCCACCGGGATCGACGACCGTGAGATCGACGAGGTTTCCAGCATGGGTGGGTGCGGAAACAACCAGCAGTGCGGCGAGGGCGGAACTCAAGCGGGCCAGCATGACGATTCTCCGAAGGTGGGTACGCGCTCAGTACGCGTGTCTTCGGACTGCGGGGTTAGCTATCGTCGCAGCGCCTCGCGCCGACCAGCCGCCGTGCGGCGGAGGCGCAGCCTTGCCGCTGCGCAATTGGGGTGTGAAGATGCTGTGGCGGAAGGGGGCGCAACGCGCAGAGCGCGGAAGGTAGGCGCCATCAAGGTTGCGGTTGGCCGATCGTGAGGAAGCTACATGCTGGATGAGTTGAACGAGCTACGCGAGATTCTTGCCACCTGCGGGGTGCACGAGACTTTGCGTATCCTGAACTCGCGGACGCCGCACCGGTTTACCGGCGTGTATCGATTCGACGGAGCGATGCTTCGAAACGAACACCTTGTTGACCAGTTCAACCCCGAGATTCGTCGCGGCGTCGATACTCCAATGCAGTTCGCATACTGCTCGCTCCTTCAGGAAGCGCACGAGAACCTGGAGTTCGCCGACGCGCGCCGTGACACTCGCGTCGACCACAAAACCGGCTTTCCCGTTATTTCCTACTGTGGCGTGCTGTTGCAAAACGCCAATGGGACGCCCTTCGGCACGCTCTGTCACTACGACACCAAGCGGTGCCAAAAGCGGATGAGCGACGTGCCTCTGCTGGAAGCATTGGCTCCCGCCATTTTTCGTGCGTTGGAAGTTCGGTAGACGCGGCCACGTCGCCAAGGCAGCACGGCCGCGATCGCGTCGCTGCCGCTTGATGCAACCTGCTCCTGTCGAGCGGAGCTCGCTGCGCCGCTCGTCTACAATCTTGTCATGACAATCACGCCCACCGCAGCAATCGCATGACCGCTCGCCAACGGGTGCTGACGGGCATCACCACCAGCGGCACGCCGCATCTCGGCAACTACGTGGGTGCGATCCGTCCCGCGATTGCCGCAAGCTTGCGCGATGAAGTCGAGTCGTTTTATTTCCTGGCCGACTATCACGCGTTGGTGAAGTGCCAGGACCCGGCGCGCGTGCAACGCTCGACACTCGAGATTGCGGCGACGTGGCTCGCCCTCGGGCTCGATCACGAGCGCGTTTTCTTCTACCGCCAGTCGGACATTCCCGAGATCCCGGAACTGACGTGGCTGCTGTCTTGCGTCGCGGCCAAGGGCCTGCTCAATCGCGCGCACGCCTACAAGGCAAGCGTCGACGCGAACCTCGCGAGCGACGCCGATGGCGATGCGGGTATCAGCATGGGTCTGTATTCGTATCCGGTGCTGATGGCAGCGGACATCCTCCTGTTCAACGCGCATCGCGTGCCGGTCGG
>JBKJND010000254.1:0-2596 GCA_046596095.1 Ahniellaceae bacterium
GCCGATGCGTGCGGGGGACGTGGTCCTCGGAGTGATCGATACCGCACACGCGCGGCCCGATGCATTTGGCTCACGGCACGTGCGCGCGCTGCTGGCAATCGCGGAGGCCGGTGTCGCACGAATGCTTTCGCTCGAGAATAAGCCCGCGGGCTCCTGAGCGCTTATTCCCCCCGCCACGCACCTGAGGCAAGCGTGCCGATGGTGTGCTCGCCGACGGCGATACGTACCAGTCGCAGCGTCGGCAGTCCCACCGCTGCGGTCATGCGCCGCACCTGTCGATTGCGCCCTTCGCGAATCGTGATCTCCAGCCACGCGTCCGGCACCGTCTTGCGAACGCGCACGGGTGGCGTGCGCGGCCACAAGGTGGGCGCCGCCGCAAGCACACGAACTTGCGCGGGCAGCGTCATGCCGTCATTGAGACCGACGCCGCGACGCAGCGCTTCGCAGTGTGCGTCCCCGGGCTCGCCTTCAACCTGCACCCAGTAGGTTTTCGCGGTCTTGTGCTTCGGATCGGTCAGGCGATGCGCCAGCGCACCGTCGTCGGTCAGCAGCAGCAGGCCCTCGCTGTCCGTATCGAGGCGGCCTGCGGGATACACGTCCGGCACGTCGATGTAGTCGGCCAGCGTCGGCCGGCCTTCGCGGTCGGTGAACTGGCACAGCACGCCATGCGGCTTGTTGAATGCGATCAGCACGATGGTGGCGTTCTGGTGCTAGCGGGCGGGCCTCACGAACTTGAGCGTCATGCGATCGGACTCGCCAATGGCGAGATACTTCGCCTTGTCTTCGCCCTCCGGCACGCGCAGCACGGGCGGCAGCGTCCACACGCCGTTCTTGTAGTCGCGCGTGTCTTTCGGATTGGCGTTGATCTCGCTGCGTCCGGCGAGCTCGAAGCCCGCATCGGTCGCGAGCTTGATGACGTAGCTTTCAGTGATGTAGCCGGACTTTGCGCTGGTCGCGGGATCCGTCCCGGCGGCGGCGCGATGCTCGACCACGCCGAGCACGCCGTTCGGCTTCAGCACGTCGAAGAATGCCTTGAACATCGCCGCATCGGTGCCGGCCCCCGTCCAGTTGTGTACGTTGCGGAAGGTCAGCACGCGATCCACCGAACCCGGTGGTCCGAACACGGGCGCAGTGACCGAGGACTCGATCACGCGCACGCGGCTGTATATGCCCGGATTGGCCGCGAGCTTGGCGCGGAATTCGGCGTTGCTTTTGGTGTAGTAATCGCGGGTGCCCGGTTTTACCGGGGTCGCCGGATCGAATATCTGCGCGATCAGCGTGCCGTTCGAATGCAGATACGGCGCCAGAATCTCGGTGTACCAGCCACCGCCGCCAGGGGTGATCTCGAGTACGGTCTGATGCGGCAGCACGTCGAACAACGCCAGTGTCTCCTGCGGATGCCGATACGCATCGCGCGCACGATTGGCTTCGCTGCGATGCGGCAAGGCCAGCACGGCGGCCATGCCGATGCTCGTTCCGGGCCGCTGCGCGACCGGCTCCGACACGCCCGTCATTTCGCGATCGGCCATCACCGCGTCGGACTTCTGTTCCTGCATCGCGCAGGCACCGAGCAACGACACGGTCGCCGCCACAGCCAACATCAAGGTGTTACGCATCGCGATGCTCCGGACTTCGGGGGAATGGCGCCTAGTTTAGGGGCATCACGCGCGTGCGGGTCGCAGTACTAGAATGTCCGCGTCACGCGCGAGAGTGAAGTCCATGGCGAACGCCACGACGCCCGAGCGCGTCGAACACCAGATGACCGACAAGGGTTACGTGCCCGTGTACGCCACCGGGATCGTCGAGCAACCGTGGTCGACGTACACCGACACCGATCATCGCGTGTGGTCCGAACTGTACGCGCGTCAGCGCGAAATCCTGGTGGGCCGCGCCTGCAGCGAGTTCATCGACAATCAGGCGCGCATGGGCATGACGCCCGCGCGCATTCCGAAATTCGAGGAACTCAATCGCGCTTTGCGACCCGCGACCGGTTGGGAAATAATCGGCGTCGAGGGCTTGTTGCCGGAGCTCGTGTTCTTCGATCATCTCGCGAATCGGCGCTTTCCGGTGACGTGGTGGATCCGCAAACCCGAGCAGATGGATTATCTGAGCGAGCCCGATCTGTTTCATGACCTGTTCGGGCACGTGCCGCTGCTGATGAACCCGATGTTTGCCGATTACATGGCCGCGTATGGGCGGGGCGGCGTGAAGGCGCATGCGCTCGGCACCGAGGCGCTGGTCAACCTCACACGACTCTATTGGTACACCGTGGAATTCGGCTTGATCCGCGAAGCGGGCGGCCTGCGAATTTACGGCTCCGGCATCGTGAGCTCGAAAGGCGAGTCGATTTATTGCCTGGATTCCCCGGCGCCCAATCGCATCGGCTTCGATCTTCGGCGCATCATGCGCACGCGCTATCGCATCGACACGTATCAGAAAACGTATTTCGTGATCGACAGCTTCGAGCAATTGATGCGCGCGACCGAACCCGACTTCACGCCGATCTACGCCGAACTCGCGGCGTTGCCAGCAACTCCGGCAGGTGAAATCCTGGCCACCGATGCCGTGATCACGCGCGGCACCGGCGAGGGCTGGT
>JBKJND010000377.1:0-2803 GCA_046596095.1 Ahniellaceae bacterium
ATATCCGACTCCTCGATCACCACGTAACTGCCCTTGTCGTATTCGAAGGCTTTGACGATGTCTTTCCAGGGAACTTCCTCGCCGGTTTCAGCGTTGACGCGCTCGTAGCGGATCGGCGTTTTGTTGCGACCATCGAGCATGCGGAAAGAGATGTCGGTGCGCTTTTCGCCCGACATGAGGCTGATGGGAATATTGAGCAATCCAAACGACAGCGAACCGTTCCAGATGGGGCGTGGCATGAGTCGTCTCCGCGAGCGAGCGATGGAGTATGCGAGCAGGCGCGTTAGAGACTTCTGAACAGCCGGCGGGCTCCGGGCCTACACTTGGCACAACGGGGCTGTCGGGTTGGCGATGTCACCACTGCGATTGGTTGGAGGCGCACTGGCGCGGCACTTGGCAAAGCCCCGGCCGGGACAGTCGCGTTTGGCCACGAGTCCTGCCGATCTTCTTGCGGCTGCCTTGCAACCCGGCGACGTGCTGCTGGTCGAGGGCACCAGCCGCTTCTCCAGTGCGATCAAGTACCTGACGCAATCGACCTGGTCGCACACTGCGCTCTATCTCGGCGATCGCGTGGATTCGTCCGATCGCGGCGATGATGCGCGGGTGCTGGTCGACGCCGACATCGTCGAAGGCGTGCGCCTCATTCCGCTCAAGGAATTCTCGGGTCTGCACACGCGTATTTGCCGTCCCGTTGGCCTCGGCGACCAGGACGTAACCTCCCTCATCGGGTTCATGCTGGAACGGGTGGGTAACACTTACGACCTCAAGAACGTACTCGATCTCGCGCGATTCTTCATACGGCGTCCGCCAGTGCCGGGTTCAATGCGGCGGCGCGCGCTGGCGCTCGGCAGCGGCGAGCCCACTCGCGGCATCTGCTCGACGTTGATCGCGCAGGCGTTTGGTTCCATCCGCTATCCGATCCTGCCCGAAGTCGAAATGCTCGACGCCACGGCGCCAGGCGCGAAACAGGCGCGCGCGGAGATTATGCACATCCGCCACCACAGCTTGTATGCGCCCCGGGATTTCGACGTGTCGCCCTTTTTTCGCATCGTCAAGCCGCGCATCGAGCACGGTTTCGAGTACCGCAGCCTTACCTGGGCCGACCCGGCGCACACCGACCTTTGAGTGCCTGCGGTTTTGTGCGCGGCGATGCAAGGCGACCCCTCCCCAACCCTCCCCTGCTGTTGCAGGGGAGGGAGTTGGTGAACTGCTCCCTCCCCTGCGCGCAGGGGAGGGTTGGGGAGGGGTTCGCTCTTGCCAGACGCGAAGCGGAGAGCTCGTAAACTCAGAACAGTTGGCGATTGATGCCGAGCGTCTGCATGACTTTGCTGGCAATCTCCTCGATCGAGGTGTGTGTGGTGTTGAGCACCGGCACCTTTTCCGCGCGGAAAAGTTTCTCGGCTTGCGCGACTTCCCAGCGGCACTGCGCGAGTTCGGAGTAACGCGAATCGGGCCGTCGGATTTGCCGGATCTGCTGCAGACGCACCGGATCGATGGTCAGCGCAAACAGTTTCTTGCGGTGCGCGCGCAGCCGCCGCGGCAGTTCGCTCTCTTCGAGATCTTCCTGGGTGAGTGGATAGTTCGCTGCCTTGATGCCGAAATGCAGCGCCAGAAACAGACAAGTCGGCGTTTTGCCGGACCGCGACACGCCAATCACGATGAGGTCGGAGTCGTCGTAGTGCACGTCCGCGCCATCGTCGTGCGACAGCGCGTAGTTGGTTGCGTGGATGCGCGCCTCATACTCGATGCCGTCGCTCATTCCATGCGCGCGGCCGACCGCAGACTGGCGCGTGGTGCCGAGTTCCTCTTCGAGCGGCGCCAGGAAGCGCTGAAAAACATCGAGCATCAAGGCGCCACTGTGTGTGGCCACCAGCGTGCTCAACTCCGGATCGACGATGGTGTTCACCACGATGGGCCGCACACCAGCCTGTGCGCCGGCGGCCTTGATGCGCGCCGCTGCGGCGTGCGCCTTGTCGGCCGTGTCCACAAACGGAATCCGCTCGGTTGCAAACGCGATGTGCGCAAACTGGGTGAGCAGCGTGTGCCCGATGGTCTCGGCGGTGATGCCGGTACCGTCGGAAAGGTAGTAGATCAGTCGTTTTTCCATGAGCTGGGCGCAAGCGTGCGAAGTCGCGAGTGTACGGTCTTGCCCACCGGCGTCGATAAGGGTTGAGACGAATCGCCGGATCGCCGAAAATGCCTCACTTGCGTGAACACCGCGCATCGCTTGCGGCACGCCCTGCCCTTCTCTGGAGTTCCGATGGCCGACCTGATCCTGTGGCTGGACAAGCTGCGCTTGTCCGATTTGCCCGCGGTGGGCGGCAAGAACGCGTCCCTGGGCGAGATGATCGGTCATCTTTCCGGCCTGGGCGTCTCTGTGCCGGGAGGATTCGCGACAACGTCGGACGCGTTTCGCCAGTTCATTGAAACGGGCGGTGTGCGCCAACGCATCTTCGATCGGCTGGGCACGCTTGATGTCGAAGACGTGTTGGCTCTGACGGCTGCAGGCGGCGAAATCCGACGCTGGGTGATGGAGGCGCCGTTGCCGCCCAAGCTTGATGTGGAAATCCGTGAGGCCTACGCAGAGCTCTGCCGTCGGGCGGGTGTTGAAGACTGCGCGGTCGCCGTGCGTTCTTCGGCCACCGCCGAAGACTTGCCCGACGCGAGCTTCGCTGGCCAGCAGGAGACGTTCTTGAACGTCATCGGCGCGGACGCCGTGGTCGCGCGGGTCAAGGAAGTGTTCGCGTCGCTCTACAACGACCGCGCCATTGCCTATCGCGTGCACCATGGCTTCAAGCACGAG
>JBKJND010000455.1:0-2732 GCA_046596095.1 Ahniellaceae bacterium
GTGTAAAGCGTGCGCTGCGCCGGATCGACGCCGAGCCAGAACAAGAGGCCGATGATCGCCTGCCGATAGACGTTGTCGTTGAACGCGCCCAGCGCCTGCGTCGCGAAAAACGGCGCAAAGCGGCGCTGCCGCAACAGGTCGAACTGGCTGGGATGGGACATGCACGTGCCCTGCGTCGTTGCGTGCGAGTGTAGAGCCGAGCTTGCTCCGCTGCCTTGCATGATGCGCTAGCTTCGGATCACGCAGCCGAGCAAGCTTGGCTCTACAGAAACAAAAAAGCGCGAGCATGGTCGCTACAATGAACTCATCGCGACGCCGTGGGTCTACCCGGCGCGACCCCTGAGGATGCATCCCCGTGAACACTTTTCGCAAAACCGTGCGCGCATGCGCAATCTTCCTGGCAGTGTCGGCCAGTCTCGCGACCTTGGCGCAGACCGCTCCGTTGCCATTGCCGCAGCCGTCGCTCACGACGCTGCCTGCAACGCAGCAGTCGGCGTTGCGCGAGCTGCGCGCCGAGTTCGATCGCAATATCGGCAACTTGCGCGGTGAGCAGCGGGCCATCGCCTTCCTGCAGATGGGCGCGCTTTATTTGCGCAGCGGATTGACCGACGCCGCCAACATTGCGCTCGACCATGCCGTCGCGGCGCAGCCGGCGGATCCCCGTTTCGTATACCTGCGAGGGGTCGCCGCACTGCGGCAGCGCGAGGCGACCACGGCTGCAGACGCATTCGCCAGGACCATTCGGCTCGACCCGAACTACTTGCCTGCGCACTATCACCTGGCCGAGATCCAGATCGCGGAAAACAACCTGGTCGCAGCGCGCGCCACGCTGACGCCGGTGCTCGCGCAACGCCAGGACCTGGCCCCTGCTGTGGCGCTGCTCGGAGAGATCGCGTTGCGCGAAAAGCGCTTCGACGAGGCGATCGCGCAATTCAAGGGAGCGCTCAAACTCGAACCGCAGGCCAACGCGCTGTACGAGCGACTGGCCGATGCGCATGCCGGCCGCGGCGACACGGCCGCGGAGGTCGCGGCGCGCGCGTTGGCAGGCGACGTTGCTCCGCGAATCGCCGACCCGCTGGCACTTGAACTCGACGGGCCTGGCGCGGGCGCAAAGACTGGCGACGCGGCAGCGGCAGCCGCAGCCGCAACTACGCGATCGAACCTGGAACAACGCGTAAACAAGGCCCCGCGCGACCTCGATATACGGCTTTCGCTGATCGAGTATCTGGCGTTGAGCGGCGATCTGGCGGCGGCGCGCACTCATTCTCAAACCGCCGAATCGCAGGCGCCCGGCAGTGCCAAGGTCTTGCTCGCGCAAGCCATTGTCGCTGAAGCCGCAGGCGACGACACCGGCGCGCGCGCATTGCTCGCGCGTGCGGTGGCCGCGGATGCTGCGCACGCGGGCGCGCAACGTCGCTATGGCGATGCGCTGTTGCGGGCAGGTCAGGCCGACAGCGCCTACACGCACTATCTGGCGGCCGCCGGCGGTGCCGGTGAAGTCCAGGCGTTGGCCTCCGCAGTTGCCGCAGCATCGATCGCCAATCGCTGCGCCGCAGTGTTGCCCGTTCTTCGTCGAGCAGCGCTTAAGCGGGCCAACGATGGGCGCCTCGCGCAGATCGAAGTGCGCGCGATCAGCAGCTGCCCGATTGCGACGGCGGTGCAGAAGGCGCAGGCAGTTGCCGCTGCGGACGCGATGTATCGGCAAAATCCCGATGGCGAGCATGCTGAAGCACTGGCTATGGCATTGGCAGCCAACGGTCGCGGGAGCGAAGCGGTCGACTACGAGGCCGAGGCGATTTTCGACGCCACCAAGCGCGGCGACGGGCCCAGTCTTGAGGGTCGCCGTGCCTGGCTCAAACAATTCGAGCGCAAGCTGCCGGTGTCGCGTCCGTGGCCAGCAGGCAACCTGCTGCTCGCTCCGCCCGCGATCCGCGCCGCACGGTAATCGCGCAGCGCGGGAAATAGCGGAGCAAGTGCGCGATGCCGTTGCCGTTGTAGAGCCGGACCATGTCCGGCTGCTGTTTGACGGTCGAGTCGTGCAAGAGCGGCGGCGCATGGCACCGCCATACAAAATCCCACCAAAGCAGCGGTGGCCCGGTGTCAGCGCGCGGCGTTGGCGCTCATGCTCGCATTGCGGACGGAGTCGGCGGTTTGCGCCGGATCGCGCATGCCGCTGGTGTGGCACTGCCCGGTCACATGACCCCTGTTGCTCGCGCCCGGCAACTGGCCGTACGCCTGTTCGGTGGTGCCGTCTTCGGGGTCGCTCAGCACCAGATCGGTGGCCGCATGGCAGTAATCGTTGGTCCACCAGTTGGTGAGCCGGAACGATGTCGTGTAGTAGTTGACCTTGGCGCGCGACGAGGTAGGAATGCCGGCCATCCATGACGCCGCCCCGCTGTAACTGAGATTGGCGTTGGTGCCGCAGCCGGCACCAAACCACGAGCCCAGCGTTGCGAGAATGCCGGCAATGTTGGTCCCCTGGTACGGCGTACCCACCGACTGGATCAGGCGCGCGCCGGTCGCATTGTCGAGTCCGCTCCAGTAGTAGTTGTAGAGATGCAGCGCCGCTGCGCCACCCTGACTGTGCGCGACGATGCCGAATGAGTTCCAGGTCGCGCCGAACGTCTGGATCAGACGCGCGAAGGCATCGTGCGAGCGATTCTGGTTGGCGTCGAGAAACGTCGAGGCGGTCGCGAACTGCGCGGCCGGCCATACGCCACTGGAACAGTAAC
>JBKJND010000006.1:0-4007 GCA_046596095.1 Ahniellaceae bacterium
CCGGGCCGCCGCTGTCGCCGCGGCACGTCGACTGCTTAGGATTGGATGCGCAGAACACGGAGTCCCGGATCTTTTGCGGACCATAACCGGGCCGCTGCTGGCACACCGAATTGGGCATCATCTGCAGATCCACGCGCAACATGACGGCGTTGATTGCGTCGGCATTGCCGCTGCCGGTTACGCCCCAGCCGGTCGCTGACACAGGCACGCCGGCGGGCAGCGGTCTCTGGTTCACGGGTATCTGGCGGATCCGGTTTGGCGGCTGCGGTGTTGAGCGGCCGTCGGGCACGATGCGGACCAGTGCGATGTCATTGGTGTACATATTCGGTGGAAGGTTCGCGTCATTGCTTTCTGCGTTGTACTGCGAGTGCCGCACGATGCGCTCGATGCGGTAGGTCGTGCCGCCTGGTCGGGAAATATCCTGCACCCCCAGCCGCACTTTGAATCCGAGGTTTACCATTTCCTGGTCGATGCAATGGGCAGCGGTGAGCACCCAGTTCGGTGCAATCAGCGCACCGCCACAATAGTGCTGCCGCTGCCAGGCCGGTCGCGTGTCGTTCGCCCGAGCCGGTGCGCCGGGGTAGAGGATTTGCGCCTGCCACGGCACCGACAGGGCCGAGATCGGTCGGCCGCCGAAGGAATAGACCGTGTCGTCGTCGTCGCCTGGCTGGCGCGGCGGCCGCGGCGCGCCGCTTGCCTTTCTCGTGGTCCGCACGGAAGACACCTTGCTGGTATCAACGGAATCCTGTTCGTCCTGGTCATCCTCTTCCACGACCTCCCAGACCTCCTCATTGGCAAAAACGCTTTCATCGACCGGAATGGCGTCGTCGGCTTCCTCGTCTTCGCCCTCGTCTTCCTCCCCATCGCTCGCCCAGCTATCGTCTTCGTAGTCGTCCTCCTCTGACATGTAATCGTCTTCGTCGGCGTCGGCGTCGGCGTCTTCGTCTTCGTCTTCGTCGGCGTTCGCGTCTTCGTCGGCGTTCGCGTCTTCGTCGTCATCATCCGCGACTTCGTCGTCCGCGTCCGCTTCCTCGTCGTCCGCGCCTTCGTCGTCCGCTTCCTCGTCATCCGCGTCCTCGTCGTCATCCCCGTCATCCTGGGCCGCGGCCAGCGCGAGCGCGCCCAGCCCGTAGGCGCGCGCGGGCGGCAGCGCGATCGCAGCTTGCGGCCAGCCGAAAAGCGCAGTCAGACCGGCGACGGCCAGCCACTGCAAGCAGGTGCGAATCAGCGAATCGTGCATTGTCGGTTACCCCTGATGACCCGATGATTGAGCGCTACCGAGGAGTTCGAGTCAAGCGCCCCGCCGACGCGCGATACCTATCGGCGTGGTTAGCGTCGGCGCCGTGGCGCAACGCCCCGCGACTCGGATTTGTGGTGGTATTGCAGTGCGGCCAACTGCCCGCCTGGGTGGTGCCGGCAGGGGTCGAGTTCGTGACGGCGAAGACGCTCGGCGACGTGTAAGCACTGCATGCGTTGTGGGAGTAGTTGGGTCTGGGGGATGCGGAGCGGCGGTCGCTGCGTCCCTCCCGGCGTCGCTTCGATGCCGAAGCGCTGATTCGCGCGAAGGTGTTCCACCGCCTCTGCGAGCCCGAGTCGAAGCTCGGTGTGCTGCGTTGGCGCGAAATCGTGGCGATGCCGGACATGCCCGAGGCGGTGGGTCACGATCAACTGCTGCGCGCAACGCTTCGCATTATTTTGATCAAAAAAAAAGAGCGCCGAAGCGCTCTTTTTTTACAGTGAAAAACTAAACTTTAAACTTGGCGACGGCCAACCAGCACCATGCCAAAGGCCAGGAAGCCGGCAATCAACAACATCAGGCTGATGTTGCCGAGGGCTGGCACGGCAAGTTGGACAATGATAGGCCCTGCAACTGTAGTTAAGAAGTTGTAAGTGAATGGGCCGCCAGTTGCAGGTGCCGCAGGCGTGCACACCACTGTGCCAGCGAATGTGCCCGCTGTGGTGCCTGTGAAGGTTACCGTTGTGGTGTTCGGTCCAGCCGCAGACAAAGTAACTGCCATAGGTGCGACGCTGTAAGCCGGCCCACCTGAAGTTACTGCGCAATTTAACGTACCAGCCCCAGTTGCGGCGAAGCTCAACACCTGAGTCGAAGTGCCGCCGCCGACGGGCTGCGAAGCCAAAGTGGTTGTGGACCCAGAAACCGGTGTCGTTGCGGTAACAGCGGTTGGTGTAGCACTTGGGCAGGTTATCGTCGAAGTCAACGCGGGTAATGCTGCCCCTGCCGGAGTGGCTGTTTGTGCGCAGCTGAGTGTGGCGGTGGTTGCGGCAACTTGCGGTGTGCAGCTCAAGCCGATGGCGGGTGCATTGGCACCGACGGTGGCGGGGGCGTTAATCGTGCGATTAGCTCCCGCTGTGATAGCGAAAGCGGCGGTGCCAGCCGGAATCGTACAAGCTAACGCAACGCTTGCAGTAGCAACACCCGCTGTTGCAACGGTAACTGCAGCTGTGCCAGTACCGCCGGTCAGCGTGACGGCGGCGGGCAGGGCGCCTAGCGTCGGTGCGACACCTCCACCGCCGACAACACCGTCAAGCACGAATGGTAAGTCCAGCGGACGCATCGAGCCGCCATCAGTCAATGCAGTCCAAGTAGCGGTTGCAACGTTCAATTGCAGTGCATTATTGGCAGCAGATACGACATTATTCGGCGGGCAGAAGGGACCGGAAGCGGTGGATCCGGTGAGGCCGTAATCAATAAAGTACGTTCCAGGAGTCAACGTGACGGACAAATTACCAAAATCTGCTGCCATCGCAGCACGTTGCACATTGGTAAGCGTCGTGGAACCGGCACGCCATACTGTGCTGAAGGCTGTTGCCGTCACGCGGTTGGTCGTGAGATCACCAAAGACTACCGTTGAGCCAGCGACGTTAGGCGCGCCGTTCCAAATTCGTAACGTGCCACCTGTCAAAGTCGACACCGTACTGCCGCCTGGCGCGGCCTGTGTCTGATAACCGAAAACGGTCAACTTGTTAATCGTCCAACCACCTGCCGGTACCACGAAATTGTCAGACAAACGAAACCCTGTGGCAGTGCCAAGGCACCCAGCACCTAACGAGGTATCTGGCGCTGTTAAGGCAGATACGGGTTCGTTGCCAGCGGCACCGCCGCCGGTAGCGGCAGTCTGCAGCGCGCCATTGGAATACAGCAGCGCTGCGGGCGCGCGCCACACGACGCCGACACCAGCACCTGGTGCGGTTGCCGCAGGAAATTGCTGAGCGGTGGTTTCAGCGGGCTGTGCAAACGCACTAGACGCCGCAAGGGCAAGCACGGACAACAAAATAGTGCGTTTCATACGTAAATCCTTAGAAATTTCCGCGGAAAAATATCGGGTGAATTGGAAATCGTACTGGCTAAATGCACGAGAGGACTCGAGCTTTTCAGGGCACAACCCGCTCAAGCCTACACCGCACGAATCCTAACATAGACAATTGGCAACGCGCGCGCATAAGCGTGTGTCGAGGAGTTCGAGTCAAGCGCCCCGCCGACGCGCGATACCTGTCAGCGTGGTTCGCTGTGGCGCCGTGGCGCAACGCCCAACGACTCGGCTGTGCGAGACTTCGGTGTGTCGTCGCTGCTCCTGGTCCTGATCACGCTCCGGGTCTTCCTGCTGCACCTCCTCCTCGCTGGCTGCGCTACTGAAATCTCCACGGCGCCTGCGCCGACCGGAGCTCTGTGCAGCGCCGAGGACGTGTTCACGCGGTTGAACGCACGCCTGACAGAATTCCGGTAGCGCAGTGCCGTGCCTGGCCTGAGCGCGGCTCTCTGCTCCCGGCGCGTCCCGAGCGCCACGTCTACATTGCGTCAAATACAACAATACAAAACAATGAGTTACAAGCCTTATGCTACTGATGATCGATAACTACGACAGCTTTACCTACAACCTCGTGCAGTACTTCGGGGAGTTGGGGGAAGAGGTCAACGTGGTGCGCAACGATGCACTCGATGTGGCGGGCATTCGTGCGCTTGCGCCGGCGCGCATCGTGATCTCGCC
>JBKJND010000385.1:0-3330 GCA_046596095.1 Ahniellaceae bacterium
CGCTGATCGGCAGCGGTTTCGCGCCGCTGGTGTTGCTCGGCGTGCTCGCGATGTTCACGCTGCCGCACCAGTTCCACGTCGGTGTCGTCGAGTGTCGTGATGAGAGCCATGTGCGCACCGCGCGTTGGCTGTTTCCGCTGTACCTCGTGCTGATCGCGCTGCCGCTGTTACCGCTGGCGCGCGCGGGCGAGGCGTTGCTGGGTGCAAGTGTGTCGTCGGATCTGTACGTGCTGGCGTTGCCGCTGTCGCAAGGTTTCGAGGGCCTTGCGCTGTTCGCGTTTCTCGGAGGATTGAGCGCCGCCACCGGTATGGTCGTGGTCAGCACGCTGACTTTAAGCCTCATGATCGGCAATCATTGGCTGGCGCCGGGATTGTTGCGCGGTGCCTGGCTCGCGCAAGGCGGCGGCGACTTGCGCGGCCGCGTGTTGCTGCTGCGGCGACTCGGCATTCTCGCGATCATGCTGCTCGCGTGGGCGTACAGCCGGCTGATCGCCAGTAACGAAGCGCTCGCTGACGTCGGCGCCGTGTCGTTCTCGGCGCTCGCGACATTGACGCCTGCACTCGCGTTCGCGGTCTGGCGGCCGCATACGCCGCCGCGTGCCGTGATCGCCGGCATCGCGGCAGGTTTTCTGGTCTGGTGCTGGGCATTGCTGCTGCCGATCACGGTGGAGGCACAGGGACTGCCTGCGGCGGTTCTGCAGGCGCCGTTCGACCTTTCGTTGCTCCATCCGGAAACCTTGTTTGGACTCACCGGATGGAGTCGCCTTGGGCGAGCCGTGGGTGCGAGCCTATTTGTTGGAAGCATCGCCACGTTTCTGGTTGCGGCGCTCGGTCACGCCGCAGGTCGTCGCGATGCGCGCGGTTTCGACGCGCGCACATTGCGTAACGCCGGGCGGCGCTTCCTGCCCGCGAGCAGCATCGAGAATTTGTTGCAGGGCGCGCCTCCGAGCGGCGACGTAACGTCCGCGACCGAAGCCCGCTTCGAACGCGAACTCGCTGCGGTGCTTGGCGCGGCCTCAGCGCGCCTGCTGCTCGATGCGGCGCGGCGCGAGGTCGGCCCGTCGCTCGACACCGTTGCCGCCATCGTCGGCGAAGCCTCGCAGGATCTGCGCTTCAACCAGCGCCTGCTGGAAGCTGCGCTGCAGAACATGAGTCAGGGCATCAGCGTAGTCGACGCCGATTTGCGACTGGTCGCCTGGAACCGGCGTTACGCCGAGATTTTCGGTTTCGACGACGAGCTGCTTCGGGTGGGTCAACCCATCGCCGATGTCAGCCGTTTCGCGCTCGGGCGCACGCAGCATCGCGACAATCTCGAGTCTGCTCTGCAGCGCAGACTCGCCCACATGCGCGCGGGCACTCCGCACTTGTCCGAGCTCCGCATGCCCGACGGCAGTACGGTTGAAATCCGCGGCAACCCGATGCCGGGCGGCGGCTTCGTCGCGACGTTCACCGACGTCACCGCGTTTCGTCAGGCCGAAGGTGCACTGAGGGAAGTCAACGAAACGCTCGAGCAACGCGTCGACGAACGCACCGCGAGTCTCGATCAGGCCCGCCGCGAGGCCGAGCGCGCCAACGAGGCCAAGAGCCGCTTCCTCACCGCGGTGGGCCACGATCTCCTGCAGCCACTGCACGCCGCGCAACTTTTTACCGATGCGCTGGCGCAGCAACTCGAAGGCGATACGCGCCGTGCTTCATTGGGACAGATTCGCGGCGCGCTCGATTCCACTACCGATCTGCTGACGGGCCTGTTCGACATGGCGCGCCTCGAAGCCGGCGGGCTGGTGCCGCAACCGCGTGATTTTCCGCTTGCGGAATTGCTCGATCCGCTGGCGTCGGAATTCCGCGCGCTGGCGGCGGAGCGCGGCCTCGCATTCGACTTCGTTGCGACCCGCGCGTGGACACGCTCCGATCCGCAACTGCTGCGTCGGGTGCTGCAGAATTTTCTCGCCAATGCGGTGCGCTACACGGCGCACGGCCGCGTCTTGCTCGGCGTGCGCCGCGCGGGCGGCGCCTTGCGCGTCGAGGTACACGATACGGGGCCCGGTATTGCCGAGGAAAATCAAGCGTTGATCTTCGAAGAGTTTCGACGCGGCGACGCGGTCGCTGGGCAGGGGCTGGGTCTTGGCCTCGCGATCGCCGATCGCATCGCGCGCCTGCTCGACGCGCCGCTGAGCGTCCGCAGTTGCGTGGGGCGCGGCACGACGTTTGCCCTGACCTTGCTGCGCGCGTCGCCTGGCGATGTGGATCTCGCGGTCGCCGGCTCGCGCGCGTCGCTATCGGGCACGCGCGTACTGGTGGTCGACAACGATCCTTCCGCGCTGGCCGCGATGACCGCATTGCTCGAAGGCTGGGGCTGCGTGGTCGATGCGGTAGTTGAGGGCGAGTCCGCGACCCTCGCAATGCGCCAGCACAGCGCAGCGCTGTGGCTGTTCGACTACCACCTTGACCACGGCGATACCGGTGTCGCGCTTTACTTGCGACTCGCTGCCGAATTCGGTGCGCATGCGACCCTGATACTCAGCGCGGACGACAGCGCCGAACTCCGCCGCGACGTTCTTGACCACGGCCTCGCACTTCTGCCAAAGCCCGTCCGCCCGCTCGCCCTCAAATCCGTCCTCGACCGTCTCCTCGCCATCCGCGCATAGCGCTCCTTCCGGATGCCGTCGCCGTTGCAGAGCCGGGCTCCTCCTCTCACTAGCAGTTGCAGGATTTTGCTCTCAAAAAGCACCCCTCAACCTGGCACATCGCGATGCCGTCCCTGGGAGGAGGAGTCCATCCCATCAGACTATGTCCGGCTGCTGTTCGACGGTGGCATCAAGCAGGAGAAAGGGCGCATAGCACTGCTCTACGCCATCAATAGCGCGTGGCACCGAACACGCCTCACCGCGCGCCTACGCGCCTTTGTACCGTGCGCCTGAAGTGCACGTCTCGTGCACCACGACCTGAGACAACAACGGCAGCGCAGGCGCCAGTCGCTGCCAGATCCATGCTGCGAGATTCTCGCTGGTCGGATTCTCGAGACCCTCGATCTCATTGAGATAGTGGTGGTCGAGCAGGTCGAACAACGGCTGGAACGCCGTCTTGATGTCTGCGAAATCCATCACCCAGCCCGTGTGCGAATCGATCTCGCCCTGAACCGCGATCTCGATGCGGAACGAATGGCCATGCACACGCGCGCATTTGTGGCCGGCGGGAACGTGCGGCAACCGATGCGCCGATTCGAGCGTGAACGCCTTGAAGATTTCCATGTCGCCAAGTCTATCCAGCGGCGAAGTGGGCGACGAGGCCCATGAGGCTGCGCAGGTCCTGGTCGTTGTGAGTGGCGACGCG
>JBKJND010000169.1:0-3282 GCA_046596095.1 Ahniellaceae bacterium
CGCCCGCGACATCCGCGACACCTTCGGCCGCATGGCGATGGACGACGAAGAGACCGTCGCGCTGGTTGCCGGCGGCCACACGTTCGGCAAGTGCCATGGTGCCGGCGAGACGCACCATGTCGGCAAGGAGCCAGAAGGCTCGAACATCGAGGAACTCGGCTTCGGCTGGAAGAACGCCTTTGAGAGCGGTATTGGGGCGCACGCCATCACCAGCGGTCTCGAAGGCGCGTGGAAGCCAAATCCGATCAAGTGGGACAACGGCTATTTCGAGACGCTGTTCGGCTTCGAGTGGGAGCTGACGAAAAGCCCCGCCGGCGCGCAGCAGTGGAAGCCGAAGAACAATGCCGGTGCGGACGCCGTACCGGATGCGCACATACCCGGCAAGCGCCACGCACCGATGATGACCACCGCTGACCTCGCGCTGCGCGCCGATCCGATCTACGAAAAGATTTCGCGCCGATACATGGAGAACCCGCAGGAGTTCGCCGACGCATTCGCGCGCGCCTGGTTCAAGCTCACGCACCGCGACATGGGACCCAAGGTTCGATACCTCGGCCCGCTGGTGCCGAAGGAAGACCTGATCTGGCAGGACCCGATTCCCGCGGTCGACCACCCATTGATCGACGCTGCGGGCATCACCGTGCTCAAGGCGAAGTTGCTCGACTCCGGCCTCACGATCCCGCAACTCGTCAAGACCGCGTGGGCGTCGGCCTCCACGTTCCGCGGCAGCGACATGCGCGGCGGCGCCAACGGCGCGCGCATCCGCCTCGCGCCGCAAAAAGACTGGGATGCGAACGAGCCGGCCGAGCTTGCGCAGGTGCTGGCCAAGCTCGAGTCGATACAGAAAGACTTCAACGCGTCGCAATCGGGAGGCGCGCGGGTTTCGCTTGCCGACCTCATCGTGCTGGGCGGTTGCGCTGCGGTGGAGGCTGCAGCAAGCAAAGCAGGCCATAAGGCGACTGTGCCGTTTACGCCAGGCCGAACGGACGCGTCGCTCGAGCAGACCGACGTCGACTCGTTCCTCGTCCTGGAGCCGGCCGCGGACGCGTTCCGCAATTACGAGCGCGCAGGCGCCGGAGCGACGACGGTGGCGGCACTGGTCGACCGTGCGAGCCTGCTCACGTTGAGCGCGCCGGAAATGACAGCGCTTCTCGGCGGTTTGCGGTCGCTTGATGCCAACACGGGGCACACCGCGCACGGCGTGTTCACGCGGCGCCCGGGCACCTTGACGACGGACTTCTTCGTCAACCTGCTCGATATGCGCACTTCCTGGAAACGCTCCGAAACGGTGGCGGGTTTGTTCGAAGGACGCGACCGCCGCACCGACGAGCTCAAGTGGACGGCGACGATCGCCGACCTTGTCTTCGGATCGAATGCGCAACTGCGTGCGCTGTCGGAGGTATACGCGGCGAGCGACGGCGAGGCGCACTTCGTGCAGGACTTCATCGCCGCGTGGACCAAGGTGATGAACCTCGATCGCTTCGACCTCGCGTACGCGAAGGCCGCCTGAGCTTCACGTCGTAAGCAAATTGGTGTCAGGGACATTTTGTCCCTGACACTTTCTGGACTTTGCATGCCCTGCACTCAAGCGAGCCTGACTCGCTGACCATTGAAACGCCTGCCAGCTCAAAGTGGACCTGGCACCGTTTTACCGGACGCAGTCAACTTCGCGGTGTCATGGTCCGTCCGACGCGTTCCGCATCGTCACCAGCGCGATGCCGCCGAGGATCGTAATCGACGCGAGCACCCAGCGCAGCGTCAAAGGTTCGGCGAGTAATGCGGCGCCGCCGAGCGCTGCGATAAGCGGAACGCTGAGCTGCACCGTCGCGGCAGTTGTTGCGCGGAGCATGGGCAGGGCCGAGTACCAGATCGCGTAGCCAATGCCCGACGCCAAAGCGCCCGAGGCAATCGCCAACCAGACTCCAGTGCTGTCGAACGAAATTTCTCCGAGCATTGCGATCAGCAGCACGAGTGCGATGGGAACCGTGCGCAGGAAGTTGCCTGCAGTCGCACGCAAAGCGTCACCCTGCCCCTTGCCACGCAACGAATAGATTCCCCACGCCACGCCGGCGCCCAACATGAGGGCCGCAGCTGCGAGCGGCGGCGCGGAAACGCCGGGTATCAGCAATCCAATGAGCCCGGCCAACGCGAGCAAGTAGCCGAGCACCTGCGGCCATGAGAACCGCTCGCCTGCCCGGACGCCGCCGGCCAACATCGTGACCTGCACTGCGCCGAACAACAGCAGCGCGCCCGTTGCCGTGGGAAGGTTGAGGTAGGCGGAGGAAAATCCTGCCGCATACGCGAACAGCGCAAGCGCCGAAGGCCAGTTGCCGGTGAGCTTTTTTTCGCCGCCGCGCAACCGCACCAGCATCCAGAGCATCGCTGCTCCCGCGATCAACCGGACCGTCGTGAAACTCGCGGGATCGATAGTCGTACGTTCGAGCGCGATGCGGCAGAGAATTGAATTTGCCGCGAAGGCGAGCATCGCAAGCAGCGTGGCAACGAAAATGGTTCGCTTGGACATGCGCACATCGTAGGGCGGGCACTGCCCGCCTCCAGTATCTCGGCCAGAAATTCTCCGGGATGGATCGGCGCAACGCCCTGCTTTGAAATGATTCGGATCATGGCGCGTCCTTCAAGGGTAATCGGTGACTTCGACATCGAACCTATCGCCATACTCGAATCGAAAGCACCTCGTCCGGAGCGTCTTGCACGGCCATTCCAAATGTCGTGTGTGCTTGTCAGCGCTCTCGCAGCAGACGCAATCGAAGCAGTGAAGTCAGCCTGTCGCCCGGTCGGCAGTGCCAAGCGCGTTGTCGGTGATTACCTGCAGCGTGCGCTGCAGGCGCGGTGCATCCGCGCCGTGGCCCACCAGCTCGCTCATCAGCCGTGGCAAGTGTTTGATGACTGCCTCGGCCACGGTGGCCACGCGTCGTTGGACGAAGTTGGGGGCGTAGCCGGCGGCGCGGGCGAACCGCTGCCAGTGTTCCCGATCGACGGCGTCGATCCGGAGCGCGCCGCCGATGTCGAGTGCCGGCGTGCGGTCGAGCAAGGTCTCGGCAATGGCCAGTGTCGGCACCAGGTCGTAGAGCGGCGCCAGCGAAAGCCCGCCGCCCGGCGGGCGCAACAGGGACAGGTTCTTGGCGTGGGCGTCGACGTTGCCGATCACGACGCTATAGACGACCCAGTTTGCCGGGACTGGGCACGCCCACTGATGCCTAGGGCGCAACTGCTCCTGTACCCAGCATTTCCTGCTCGACCAGCGTTACCGGTATGCAGCCG
>JBKJND010000387.1:0-4674 GCA_046596095.1 Ahniellaceae bacterium
ACCGTGTGCTCGTCTTCCAGACGCTCCAGCAGCAACTCCACTGCACCGCCGGAATCCTTGCGGCCCCGCAGGCGCGCAGGCAACACTCGAGTGTCGTTGAACACAAGCAGGTCGCCCGCACGCAGTGTCTCGGGCAGTTCGCGCATGCGGGAGTCGATGCAGGCACCGTCCTGCGGCACGATCAGCAGGCGCGACGCCGCGCGCTCGTCGAGCGGGGTTTGCGCAATCAATTCGCGCGGCAACTCGTACTGGAAATCGGACTTGCGCACGGACAGCTACATCGCAACGGGCGCGCATTGTAAGTTGCGAATCCCTTTCCCCGTGAAAACGGGTAGACGGAGCCGAAGGCGGGAAGCGCCTGCGTTTCTTCCCTCTCCCCCCGGCAGAGGGAGCGAGGGAGAGGGTTCCAGTTCGCCGGTACTCATTCGAGCACCCGTCCGCGCGGCAAACTCGTACCCTCACCCCAACCCCTCCCCCGGAGGGGTTGGGGTGTTCACGCCGCACGTCCGGCAGGTTCCTGGGTAGGGGTTCGTCGTTTTTTTTACAGCCAACCTTTCTGGCGAGCCAGTCGAAAGGCCTCGATGCGATTGCTGACGCCGAGCTTGCCGATCGCTTCCGACAGATAATTGCGCACGGTGCCTGGCGTCAGATGCAGTTGCCGGGCGATATCGCCGGCGCTGGCGCCGTCGCCCGCGAGACCCAGCACCTGGCGTTCGCGATCGCTCAAAGGATCGGTTTCGCTCCACGCGGCGAGCGCCAGTTCCGGATCGATGGCGCGACCACCGCGATGCACCGTGCGTAGCGCGTCCGCCAGCTTTTCCGCCGGTGCGTCTTTCAACAGATAGCCGCTGGCACCAGCCTCGAGCGCGCGGCGAAGAAAACCCGGCCGCGCGAAGGTGGTGAGGATCACGACCTTGCAGCCCAGCGCCGCATCCCGCACGCGCAACGCGAGGTCGAGCCCCGAGAGCCGCGGCATTTCGATGTCGGTCACGAGCACGTCGATGCCGCCGAGCGCTATCAATTGCCACGCCTCCTCCCCATCAGGGGCGACCGCCACCACTTCAATGTCGGATTCGAGCCCGAGCAACGCAGCCAATGCGCCGCGCAGCAAAGCCTGATCCTCAGCCAATAGCACCCGGATCATTTGCGCGTTTCTCTCGCCTCGGAATAGTTTGGCAACGGAAATGTATTTCCTCGAACGACGGCACTAGCGCCGGTCGGGCGGCTCTCCCGCGCGTTCGCAACCAAGGCGGAGCCGCGCACGCGGAGCCCGCCGCTGAGCTGGACTTCGACCACCAGATCGCCGCCCAGCGCCGTCATCCGCTCGCGCATCCCGCGTACGCCCTGGCCTTCCACGATCGGCCCCGCGTGACCGTCGTCAACGACTTCCAGCACCACGCTACCGGAAGAGGCATGCAACGCAATGGCGACGTGCGTTGCCTGCGCGTGTCGAAGGATGTTGGTGACGGATTCGCGCAAGACCCAGGCCAGCGCCTGATCGGTAGAGTCGTCAAGTAGCAGCGCCGCGTCGGTATCACGTTGCACCCGGATACCGGTGCCTTCCAGCACCGCGCACACGTTGTCGCAAGTCTGCGCGAATCCCGCGCCGCGCATGTCGGAAACTGCGCTCCGCACCTGCGTAAGGGTCTCACGCGCAATGCGCTCGACCTCTCCAATCTCTGCGGCAGCACCGGGCGCGTTGCGCTCGACGAGCTTGCGAGCAAGCTCCGCCTTGACCGCAATCAGCGAGAGCGTGTGACCGAGCAGATCGTGCAGATCGCGAGCGATGCGTTCGCGCTCGTGCGCGCGGGCGAGGCGTTTAATTTCCTCCTGGCTGAGTCTGAGCTCCGCGTTGTGCCGGGCTTCACGAAGCGACATCAGGATGCCGGCCAACACCATCCCACCGATAACCACGGTGACGGCGACATAGGCAATCGGGTAGCCCAGCCACACGATTTCCAGGCCCAGCAACGCCACCAGCGCGACGCTCACTGCAATCGCGGTACGCATGCTCAGCATGTATCCCGCAAAGGCAATGGCGTAGATCAACAGTGAATTGCCACCGGGGTTGAAGGGCATCAGCGCGTACGACAATAAAGCGGTGATCACCAGTACGGCCAAGCGCCAGCGGCCACTGCTCCAGCCGAGAAAATAGAAGGGCAGGAACACCGCCACCGCCACCCAGGTCGCAGGCCACGCTCGCGGCGCCGGATCCGGATCGAATAACAACGGAAGGAATACGAAAAAAAGGTAGATGAGATTGACGTAAGGCCACCAGCCGTAGGCCGGATCCAGCAGCGGCGCGCGCGCAGGCCGTGCTGCAATCGCCTGTTTCTCAAGTTCGAGCGAGTTCATGCGCCGATGCTGCACCGCTCACGGAAATGGCGCAATCGCTCATCGCGTTCTGCAGAAATGTGGCTGACGCGACGACAGCGCCCGGAGCACGCAGCTTCCGCAGCATGCAACGCCAGGAGCGTGACGGAAAAACCTTTCCTCCCGGTAGCTGCGATTGCGTGGCTCGCGTTGATCTCCTGGGCCGGACCGCAGCGCACTTGCATCAGCTCTGCGCGCGCGCCGCGCGTCATCCACCATGCGCGGGTCATGGCGTCAGCGATCCGAGCGCAAATTTTTGGCGGCAAGCGTCGCGAACAACACGGTAAACAGGATCAGCGTGATCGCGTGCAGGATGTAAGGCACTCCCTCGACCTCGCCCGCAACGCCGAGTGCGATCTGCGCAAGGTGATACGCCGGCCACAACGCCGCCAGCATTTCCACGATGTCCGGAAACGCGAACAGCGGCATCCACAGACCCGACAGCAGCGCCATGGGCAGGTACACAAGATTCACGATCGCGGCCGCACCCGAGCCTTTCGCGAGAGTGCCGATGAAGAGCCCCATCGCGCAGAACGGTAGTGTGCCCACGATCAGCACTGCGATGAGCCGCAGCCATGCATCGAACGCGATGACCTTGCCAGCGGCGAGCGACAGCGCCGACAGAATCAGCAGCACGACCAACGCAAACATCATGCTCATCGCCATCTTGCCGAAGAAGTACGCGCCGATCGGCATGGGGGACGCGCGCTTGAGATCCAGCCAGCCCTTTTCGCGTTCGATCGCGACTCCGACACCAAGACCAAATAGCGCGGGTCCGATGATGCCGAACGTGCCGTAGGTCGCCAGCAGATAGATGGCTTTGGTGTGACCGGGCCATTGTCCCGGCAGCATCAGCGCGAATATCGCGTAAAACACTGCCGGAAACGCCAGCGTCGGCAATGCAAACGCCGGCATGCGCAGCAAGCTCAGAAACTCGTGCCCGGCTTCACGCAGGTAAATGCGAGTGGTGTGCACGACCGACAACGACTGGGCAGCCGAAGTGGGGACGAGGTCATTCAGGGCGAAAGCGTGGGTGCTCATGATTGCGGTTCCCTGGTGAGTTCGATGAAGGCATCTTCAAGACCGAGCGGGACGACTTCGATGCCGACAACCCCCGCGTCTTGCGCGAGCAATCGACGCAACACAGTCTCGCTTGCGCTTGTGGTGATGAGCGTGGCGCCGTGCTCGCACTCGATTGCGTCAACCTCAGGCCACGCGCGAAGCTCGGCAAGCGCAAGTGACGTCACGCAGCGAATGCGCTTGCCGGCCGCGCGCGACTTGATGCCGGCGGGCGTGTCATCCGCGAGAATCCGCCCGCGGTGCAGCAGCACGATGCGCTGCGCCAGCGCGTCGGCCTCTTCGAGGTAATGCGTGGTGAGGACAATCCCCGCGCCCTCGCCCGCCATCGTACGCAACACGCTCCAGAAATCGCGGCGGGCCGTGACATCGAGTCCCGTAGTCGGCTCGTCGACGAACAGTAGTTGCGGCCTGCCGCAGATTGCCAGGGCGAACTGCACGCGCCGTTGCTGCCCACCCGAAAGCGCGCCGTAACGACGCCGCGCGAGATCGGACAAACCCGCAAGTTCGAGCGTCTCCGCCAGCGGCCGCGGATTCGGGTAATAGCCCGAGAAGAGATTGATGTGCTCGGCGACGGTCAAGGTGTCGGGCATCTGCCCGATCTGCAGCATCACGCCAAGCCGACGCCGGTTGCGCGCATCGCGCGGGTCGCCGCCGAAAAGCTCCGCGTAGCCGCGGTCCGTACTGCGCAGGCCCATGAGTAGCGCCAGCGCCGTGGTCTTGCCTGCGCCGTTTGGCCCGAGCACGGCGAGCACCTCACCCGCGCGCACCTCGAGATCGACGGCGTCCAGCGCCAGCACTTTGCCGTAGTGTTTGGTAGCGCCCACGAGCCGCGCCATCACTTCGCGGCTTCGCGCGGTCGCGTGGTTGGCCGGCGTCATTCGCGATTGCGAGTGTGCGGGTTGCAGTATTGCGTTCGACATTGCTCGTCCTCAAACAGTGAGGGGCAAAGGTTGCGCGCGCACTCGCCTCATCGGCAGTCCTTTCCGTCAGCACTTCGACATGACGCCTGTCATGCGCAAACTCTCCCCGCTTTTACAGAGCGTCCAAGCCGGACATAGTCCGGCTCTACAGAAGCGTGCAACTGCCGGCCTTTGTAGGGCGGTGCCTGACGTTTCCCCGGTTCTTGTTCGCTTTTGCTCTTTGGAATCAGCGCCTTGCTTCTGAACTTCACCATCCCAACAGCAACAGCGTTTCACTCGCCTGCGGCGAGCGAGTGACTTT
>JBKJND010000426.1:0-4587 GCA_046596095.1 Ahniellaceae bacterium
GTTGCATTCTGGGCCCGGCTGGTCAGTCAACCCGGCCATGCGACGTGAAGCGCATGCCCTGTCGCGTCTGCAGCATCCCAACATCGCCACGTTTTTCGAAGTGGGCGAGATCCACGCGCAGCCTTATCTCGCGCTTGAATTTGTCGGTGGCCAATCGCTTGCGGAGCGACTGCGTGCCGGTCCGCTTGAAGCCATTGAGTTGCAACGACTCGCCACTGGATTGCTTTGGGCCCTGGCCCATGCGCATGCCGCCGGCGTCCTGCATTGCGACATCAAGCCCGCCAATATCGTGTTGCGCGAAAACGGCCAGCCCGTGTTGCTGGATTTTGGAATCGCGAAGCTGCTGAGAACCGAGGCCCATCCCACCGATTCCGCGCTGACCGGCACGGGCATGATCAGCGGCTCACCGGGCTACATGGCACCCGAACAATGGTTGGGCGCGGCTCTGACCGAGCGTAGCGATCTCTACTCAGTGGCACTGGTGCTGCTAGAAGCGCTTACCGGCACGCCCGGCTGTGCGGGTCGCGATTCCCGCGATCGCGCCGAGGCTACGTTACGCGGCGACCCGCGCCGGCGTGCCGAAGAACTTGAGTCACCGCTACGCGCTTTGTTGGTAAGTGCACTCAGCAACGATCCACTGGAGCGCCCCGCGAGCGCCGCTGCGATGCAGTTCGAACTGCAGCAGATCTGGCATTACAGCGACGAGGGTCATGGGCCGCGCCGCTTGCTCGCGCTGGAACCGGATTGCGGCGATCTGGACCTATCCTTGAACTGGATCGGCACCGCGGTGATTCAAGCATTGCGCACCGCCCTGGCCGGGAAGTCGAAGGTTGAACTGGCCAGTCCCCAGGCCATTACTGCAGCCAGGTCGGGAATGGATTCCAGCGACAGTCTGCGACTGGGCCAGAAGCTCGGGTGTCGCTGGGTACTCGACGGTCATGTTAGAGGCAGCCCGAGCGCGCTGCGCATCCAACTGAATCTCAGCGACGCCCGCAACGGTCAATTGATCAATCGATTCGACACCGAGTGCGCACTCGATGGCATTTTCGCACTCCATGAGCGCCTGCTGGATTGGCTGTCAGCGCAGTTTCCGGATAGCGCCGTGGGAGCACCGCGCCCGGCCTTTGACGGCAGTGAAGCCGAATTGTGCGCGCGCGCCGAACTGGCCTTTCGCAAAGGCGGCAAAGATGGCATGACCGAATCCGAGGCCTGCTATCGCGCCGTGCTCGAGCACAACCCAAATTCCTTGCTGGCATTGTCGGGGCTCGCCGGCGTGCTGCCGTTGCGTTACGTGTTCACGACCGATCCGGCGCTGTTGGCAGAAGCCGAACGCCTGGCGCGCGCTGCGATCCGCCTGGATGCGAATGCTTTCGAGGCGCGCACCTGGCTCGTGTATGTGTTGCTCAGGCAGGGCCGCCTTCGTGCCGGCATCGCCCAGGCCGCGCGCGCGACAACCGGCAATCCTGACGCCAGCATGGCTTACTACTTCGGTGCCTGCTGCCATGCCGCGCAGTCGCACTGGAAGCAGGCATTGGCGCTCTATCAAGCCTCACTGCGAGCCGACCGCAGCCGTTGCTTCTCCTGGATCGGCGCGGCGTGGTGTCACCACCGGCTCGGCAATCTCGAAGAAGCGCTGTTCTGCATCCGCACCGCCGAACGCCTCGAAACCGAGGACGGCCCACTACGTACGGCGGGCTGCGGAGCCTACCTCGGGGAGATGCTGCGCCAACGCGGAGAGCTCGAGCTTGCCTGGGGCGAAACGCACACCGCATTGCAGCGCGTGGAGCACTCCGACTTTTTCTATCGCGACAGTTTTCGTGCGTTCGCGCTGCTCACGCTCGGCCGCATCGCGTTGGCGCGGGAGGACGCTCTGGCCGCACAGACCGCATTCAACCAGGTGTGCGCAGCGTTGGAGGCGCGACCCAGCATGCTTGGCGGTGGACACCTGATGGTGCAGTCAATTGCGGGACGCGCAATTGCAACCCGCGATGCCGACAGTCTCGCCAACGCGCAAGCGCTGAACCGCGAGCGGCCGGCACCGTGGAACTTTGAATGGACCTGGGGCTGCAGCGACGCCGAATCCGAACTCGCGCTGGCGCTGGCGCTGGCAGCAGGATCGTTCACCGCGCGTCCCGATTAGTGTCGTGTCCCGATTAGTCGGCCTGCGGCGAATCGTGATCGGTCATGTCTACTCGCATGCGCCGAAAACGGCAGCAGGGAGTTTACGTTCAAGGGGACGGATGCGAATCAAGCGCTGCGCGTGGTGCTACGACGCCTGCGACGCTTGAGGCTGGCCTTCGGCATCCACCACCAGGCGGGCCCGCTTGCCTTTGTAGTAAAAGCTCGCGCGATAAAGTCCGGCGTCTTCACCGGTGCCCCGTTCGCACAGCACGGCGACCTTCCCGTCCTGCATCAATTGCCTGAAGTCCTCCAGCGGCAGGTCAAGGTCGCGCGCGACCTGCGCGCCGTCGATTTCGACGACGCGTGATGGGACGAGTTGAAGCGGGATGGACTTGCCCATGCCCGACTACGCCGGTCAGCCGACCGAGATCGCGCCCTTCATGAGCGCCGAATGACCCGGGAAGCTGCAGAAGAACGCGTACGGGCCGTCACCCTGGAGCTTGCTCACCTGGAAGCTCACCGAGGTAGTCTGACCGCCGCCGATCAGCTCGGTGTGGGCAATGACGCGCTCGTCGCCGGGCTTGATGTAGCCGACCGCCGCACCGGCGGCGATGCCGTCGGTATCGATGGCTTGCACGTCGCCTGCCCTGGCGATCACCACGTTGTGGCCCATCGCCGCCAACGGCAACTGGCCGACGTGCTTCAGGGTGATCTTGAAATCGGTGCACGACGTCGGCACCACGATGGAGCCGACGTCGTACTGCATCGTGTCGGAGCCTTCGATTTCGGTACTGCAGTCGGTGACCACCGCCGCGGGCTTGTCGCTGACAAGTGCCGGAGCTTCGGATGCAGTCGTGGCGGTCTCGTCGTTGGCCACCGCAGTCGGCGCCGTGACTTCGGCGCTGGTTGCCGCGGGAGTGCTGGTGCCGGTATCGGCCGGCGGCTTGTCTCCGCACGCGGCCAGCGCGAGGGCGCAAGCCGCCGTCAGGACGGCAATTCGAGTCTTCATGGTTGGGGCTCTTCCTGGAAGTGTGCCGGCCATCATCTGCAACAGCACGTTGCGCCACCGTGAATTCGCCGTGTGCAAAACCATCAACCTCACGGTTGATTGACTCAGGTCAAGAGCGCTGTCGCAGGCAGCTTGCATCATGGCCTGCCCGGTTACCGGGTGACTCCGAAGGAATTCTCCATGCAGTTCGAACTCTCAGTTCGCAATCTCGATGCAGCCTCACTCGCCACCGCACTGGCCCCGCTCGACCCTGGGGCGAAGATCGCGCTCGATGTGGCGAGCGGCCGTCTGGAAGTGAGCTCGAGCGCCTCGGTGAGCCAGGTGCTGGATGCGCTGCAGGGCATTGGCTGCACGGCCCAGCCGATCGACCAGGACGTTCACATCAGCGGGGGCAGCACCTGTTGCGGGCACTGCGCCTAGTACATCGGTCTCGAGCATGCGTCCTGGGGTGATGGGACTGAAGTCGACTGCGGCCGCGGGTGGGTGGGCACCCGGGCTCCAAAAGCCGGGTCAGAGTGGACTTTTCCTACCTCTGCCAGGGGGTTTTGCCTCACGACTGCTGCCCGTCCGCAAAGCAACATGGGGAAACCCTCGCACGGCCGCTCCACATGCCTCGCCCTCTCCGACTGGATCCGCCCGGCGTCCCGCAACACGTCGTCCAGCGTGGCAACGATCGACAGCCCTGCTTTTACGTCGAAGGCGACTATCTCCGCTATCGCAGCGACCTCGGCGAACTTGCCAGACGCGAGCACTGCTCGGTGCATGCCTACGTACTGATGACCAATCATGTCCACCTGCTCATCACCCCGGCGGCTCCGGGTGCCGTGGCGCGAGTGATGCAGTCGCTCGGGCGGCGCTACGTCCGCTACATCAACGACCGCTACCACCGCACAGGAACGCTCTGGGAAGGCCGTTACAAATCCTGCCCGGTCGATGACGGCGACTACTTGCTGCACTGCCACCGCTACATCGAGTTGAATCCGCTGCGCGCCGCGATGGTCGCCGACCCGCGCGACTACCCGTGGTCAAGCCATCGGAGCAATGCATACGGCGAGCATGACCCACTCGTCTCACCGCACCCCGCCTACTTGGTACTTTCCATCGACCCGTCGCAACGTCAACAGTCGTATCGGTCTTTCGTCATGCAACCAGTCGCCCCCGTGGAACTCGAGGACATCCGCAAGCACGTGCAGCGTCAGCATGCCTACGGCACGGACCGCTTCCGCGCAGCGATAGCAGTGCAGTTAGGACGCACGGCCGGCCCACAGAAAATCGGGCGACCGCGAAAGACAATCCGGGAAAGTCGACTCTGACCCGGGTTTTCTCGGGTTGTCTGCGGCCTTTCCCGCTCCGCGCCCTACTCGACGAACGCCGACAAGAACGCGGTGCCCACGGGGCTGTTCTCGATCTCCGCGCGCACGAGCGAGTTGCCCCACCAGAGCGCCTCGGTGTTGACC
>JBKJND010000007.1:0-4303 GCA_046596095.1 Ahniellaceae bacterium
ACACACGCCAGCCAGCGCGCGCCTCGCCCGGCAACGCGCTTCCGGCTGCGGTGCGCTGCACCCGACCGTCGACATTGACCAGCGTCGCTTCAATTTCGGGAAGCAGGCCAATCGGCAGCACGATATCGGCGCGCGCGAGCAGTTCGTCGTTGGCGAAGGCAGCGAACACGATCACCAACTCGGCCGCATCGAGCGCGCGCAGCAGTTGCGAAGGCTGTGCGAAATCCTCTGGCTCGCAGCCGTACAGCAGCAAGGCCCTGGCGCCATCCGCAACGATGCGCGTCGCATCCCGCCCGCCGCAGCCCGGCCGCACCCCGACTTGCGACAACCCGATCGCATTGGCACCTTGCGGCAGCTCGTTGCAACGAGCGCCGAGAGTACTTGCAAGAGCCTCGCACGCAACGCGTAATGCACCGGACTCACCATGTTGCACAGCCTGGTCGCCGATGATCACGACCGAGCTCGTCGCTGCCGCAAAGGCATCGCGCATGCCCTGCACATCGACGTCGGCGCAACCTGCAGGAACGCGCCCCGCCGTTATCTCCGCCAGTGCGTCGCGCCACGCATGCGGCGCGATGATGAAGCGCCCCGTCAGGTCGAAATTGAAACCAAAGTCCACGGCATTGAGTACGTACACCTTGGCGCCATGCAGCGCCGCCTTGCGGATCCGATGCGCCAGCAACGGTTGCTCACGGCGCGGATCGGAGCCGACCAGGAAAATCGCTTTGGCGCGCTCGATTTCAGCCAACGGCATCGCGAAAGTGTGAGGTGATGCCTGATCGTGCACGTCGCTCTTGCGCAATCGGTGATCGAGCGATTCGCTACCCAGCGCGTGCAGGAGCCGGGCCAGCAACATGCCCTCTTCGCTCGAAGTCATGGGCGAGACCAGCGCCGCGAAGTCAGTGCCTGCGTGCGGCTTCAGCGCCGCGCGCGTCGCGCCCAGCGCCTGATCCCAGCTCGCTTCAACCAGTGCACCATCGCGATTGCGCACCAGCGGCTTGGTCAGTCGGTCGCTCGCGATCAATGCCTGATGCGAATATCGATCGCGATCCGACAGCCAACACTCGTTGACCGGCTCGTTCTCGCGAGGCACACAACGCAGCACTTCACCGCGGCGCACGTGCAGCCAGAGGTTGGATCCGAGCGCGTCGTGATAGCCGATGGATTCGCGCGCGATCAGTTCCCATGGCCGCGCGCGGAAACGGAACACCTTGTTGGTCAATGCGCCGACCGGGCACACGTCGATGACGTTGCCGGACAGCTCGGACTCCACCGCCTGGCCAATGTAAGTACCAATCTCGAGATTCTCGCCGCGCCCCATGCCGCCGAGCTCATACGTGCCGGAAATCTCGGACACGAATCGAACGCAACGCGTGCAGTGGATGCAGCGCGTCATGTCGGTGGAGATGAGCGGTCCCAGATTCTCGTCCGGCACCACGCGCTTGCGCTCGACGAAACGCGACACCGAGCGACCGTAGCCCATCGCCACGTCCTGCAATTCGCACTCGCCGCCCTGATCGCAGATCGGGCAGTCGAGCGGATGGTTGATCAGCAGGAATTCCATGACGTTGCGCTGCGCGTCGAGCGCGCGCGCCGATTGCGTCGCGATCTTCATGCCTTCCATCACGGGCGTCGCGCACGCGGGTAACGGCTTCGGTGATTTCTCGACGTCGACGAGGCACATTCGACAGTTGGCCGCGATGGGCAGCTTGTCGTGATAGCAGAACCGTGGGATTGCCACGCCGATACGGTCCGCTGCATGGATGATCATCGAGCCCTTGGGCGCGGTCATCGCCACGCCATCGATTTCAATCGACACGTGACCCTCCGGCACCGGCGGCTTCGCGATCACCGCGTCGTTGACCTGCGCGCTCATGCGGCCACCGCCTGCGGCGCGACGCGGCCGTCACGCTGATCGTCGACGAGGAAGCGCTTGTTGACTATCGCGTATTCGAACTCGTGCCAATAGTGGCGCAGGAAACCCTGCACGGGCCACGCGGCGGCTTCGCCGAATGCACAGATGGTGTGACCCTCGATCTGGCCGGCAGCGCGCTTGAGCATCGCGAGATCCTGCATCACGGCGTCGCCCTCGACGATGCGCGTCAGCAGGCGATACATCCAGCCCGTACCTTCGCGACACGGCGTGCACTGACCGCAGGACTCGGCCTTGTAGAAACGCGCAATGCGCTGGCATGCGCGCACCATGCACGTCGTGTCGTCCATCACGATGACCGCGCCGGAGCCGAGGCCCGAGCCCGCTTTCTGAAGCGCGTCGTAATCCATGGTCAGACCGAGCATCGTTTCGCCGGGCAGAACCGGCATCGACGAACCGCCTGGAATGACTGCTTTCAACGTGCTGCCTTCGCGCATGCCGCCCGCGAGTTGCAAGAGGTTGCGGAACGAGGTGCCGAGCCGTACCTCGAAATTTCCAGGATTTGCGACATGCCCCGACACCGAAAAAACCTTCGGTCCACCATTGTTGGCCTTGCCCAATTCAAGAAACCATTCCGCGCCATTGCGCATGATCGCCGGCACCGACGCAAAGGTCTCCGTGTTGTTGATCGTCGTCGGCTTGCCGTACAGACCGAAGTTGGCCGGGAACGGGGGCTTGAAACGCGGCTGGCCCTTCTTGCCTTCCAGCGATTCCATCAGCGCCGTTTCTTCGCCGCAAATGTAGGCACCCGCGCCGAGCACACCGTGCAATTCGATATCTACGCCAGAACCCTGGATGTCACGTCCAAGCCAACCTTTCTCGTACGCCTCGTGCAGTGCGTGCTCAAAACGCTCAAATGGCTCGTGATGGAATTCGCCCCGCAGATAGTTGTAACCGACCGTCGCACCCATGGCGTAACAGGCGATCGCCATGCCCTCGACTACTGCGTGCGGGTTGTAACGCAGGATGTCGCGGTCCTTGCAGGTGCCCGGCTCCGACTCGTCGGAATTGCACAGCACGTATTTCTGAGCGATTGAACCCTTGGGCATGAAGCTCCATTTGAGGCCCGAGGGAAAACCGGCGCCGCCACGGCCGCGCAGATTGGATGCCTTGACCTGGTCGATCACGTCCGCAGGCGGCGTCTTGTCCGCAAGGATCTTGCGCCAGGCCTGATAGCCACCGGATTTGAGGTAACTGTCGTAGCTCCAGGGCTCGTCGAAATGCAGCGTCGTGAGACAGACGTTGTGCGCTTCCGGGATTGGTCCGAATGACATCGCGCGCGGCCTCAGCTCAAACCATCAAGCAGCGCGTCGACCGATTCGGTCGTCAGGCGCTCGTGATAGTGACCGTCGACAACCATCATCGGTGCGGCTGTGCACGCAGCGAGACACTCCTCCTCGATCTTGAGGTAAATGCGGCCGTCTGCAGTGGTCTCGCCGCTTCGAATGCCGAGCTTGCGCTCGCAATGCCGCACGATGTCTTCTGCCCCATTGAGCCAGCAGGAAATATTGGTACAGATCGCCACCTTGTGTCGCCCGACGGGTTCGAGATCGAACATCGAATAAAACGTCGCGACCTCGTAAGCCCAGATCGGCGGCACGCCGAGATATTTCGCGACTGCCGCCATCGCGGCGTCGGTCAGGTGTCCGCCGTTGGCTTCCTGCGCGGCCATGAGGCCCTGCAGCAACGCGCTGCGACGACGATCCGCCGGAAATTTCGCCAGCCAATGATCGATATGCGCGCGCGTTGCGTCGCTCAGCGCCAGCAGCGGGTCGATGTCGCGCACCGCCTCGAAGTTGCCGGTCGCCTTCATCGGTCGATCTCGCCGAACACCAGATCGCAGCGGGTACCGATCATCGCTGTGCTCATCGGTCGATCTCGCCGAACACGACGTCGTAGGTACCGATCATGGCGACCACGTCCGCCAGCATGTGGCCGCGCACGATTTCGTCAATTGACGAAAGATGCGCGAAGCCCGGCGCGCGCAATTTCACGCGGAAGGGTTTGTTGGCACCGTCGGAAATGATGTATGCGCCGAACTCACCTTTGGGCGCCTCAACTGCGGCGTACGTCTCGCCTGCCGGCACGCAGTAGCCCTCGGTGAAGAGTTTAAAATGATGGATCAGTGCTTCCATGTCGTCTTTCATTTCGGCGCGCGACGGCGGCGCGACCTTGAAATTGTCGATCATCACAGCGCCGGGATTCGCGCGCAGCGCGTCGACGCATTGCTTGACGATGCGATTGGACTGGCGCATTTCCTCGACGCGGACGAGATAACGGTCGTAGCAGTCGCCGGTGACGCCGACCGGGATGTCGAAGTCGACCTCGGCATACTTCGCGTATGGCTGCTTCTTGCGCAGGTCCCAGGCG
>JBKJND010000451.1:0-14215 GCA_046596095.1 Ahniellaceae bacterium
TTCTCATCGACGCGCCGTGTTCCGGAACGGGCGTCATCCGACGTCATCCCGACATCCGCTGGTTGCGTCGGCCGCAGGACGTGATCGCTGCCATCGACCTGCAGGCACGCCTGCTCGATGCACTCTGGCCCTTGCTCGCCCCCGGTGGGCGGCTAGTCTATGCAACCTGCTCAGTGCTAAGCGACGAAAATGCGCATCAACTCGCGGCCTTCCTCGCGCGTACACCGCAAGCCATTGCGCGCGATGCAGTACCGCATGCGTTCGGCATCGCGTCCGGAGTCGGGCGTCAAAACCTGCCGGGGCAAGGCGGCATGGACGGTTTTTTCTACGCGGTGGTGGAGCGCGCTGGCGCTTAGCGGGTTGGCGCTCGTGGCAACGGGCGGCTGCAATCTGGCCGACGCTGCGGCGCCGTTGCGCGTGAGCACCGCGAGCGTCGAGCTGGCCGCGCAACCCTCGCTCGTGGTCGAACTCGAGTTCGCACCGGAGCCCGAGGTGCTCGAGGCACTGGCGCGCGGCGTGCCGCTGCGCCTCGAATTCAGTCTCGGCGGTCGCGACGGCAGCAATCGCGTTGCGTTCGAGCGTCATGTCCTTGAGCTCAGTTACCAGCCGCTGGTGCGCCAGTGGCAACTCGCGCGTTTGAACGACGGACCGCCGCGATTGTTTGCGAGCCGCAGTCAGCTGCTCGCCGCAATCGATCAGGTGCGCCTGCCGCTGCGCCCCGATTGGGGACAGTTGGCGGGAAGCCGTGAGTACAGCCTGCGAGTGCGCTTGCCGCCCGCGTCGTTACCGGGGCCGCTGCGGCTTCCGGCGTGGTTCTCGCGCACGTGGCGCATCGACAGTGGTGAGGTGTTGTGGACGTCCGCCACCTGATCCGCCTGTTGTCGGCGTGGATCCCGGCGCTCGCTCTGTGCGCGCTGCTGGTCACGGCGTTGCTGCTGGCCGGCGACGCCGAGACCGATGTTGGTCGCCTGGGGCGATTCTCGCCGTGGCTGTTCGGCGGCGCAGCGCTTGCGGTACTGCTGTTGTTTGCGGTGATCGTGCGGCGGGTGGTGACGTTGCGGCGCCAGCTCAAGCAGCGCGAACCCGGTGCGCGCCTCGCATTGCGGTTGCTGCCGTGGCTACTGCTGCTGGCGTTGCCGCCACTGATTCTGGTGTACGGATTCGCGCTCAAGTTTCTGACCAGCAGCATCGACAGCTGGTTCAACGTCCGCATCGAACGCGCGCTCGACGATGCGCTGGCGCTCGGCCATTTTGTGATCGACGACGCGGGCATACGCGCGCGCCAGCACGCTTCGAGCCTGGCAGCGCGACTGGTGATTCTCGACGCATCCGAACTTGACGGTGCGCTCGAGGACGCGCTGGCCGACAACGACGCGTTGCAGCTCGCGGTGTTCGCCGCCGACGGCGCCTTGATCGCTGCGGCGAGCAACGATCCGCGTCTGCTGCTGCCGAGCGCGCCGCCCGATGCGGATTTGCTGGCTGTGCGCGACGGCGGCGTGCTGGTGCGTCCGCAGCCCTTCGACGACGGCGTGCTGCAAGCCGCGCTCGTCGCGATCGACGAAGCGCGCGTGCTGCGCGCCTTGTTTCCGCTGCCGGCGACCGCGCAACCCCTGACCCGCAACATCGAGCAAAGCGTGCACGATTATCGGACGCTGGATTTCCTGCGCGATTCGCTCAAGACCACGTTCGTGTTGTTGCTGAGTCTCGTGTTGCTGCTGGCGATCCTGCTGGCGGTGCTGGCGGCGTTCGCCCTGGCCCGCCGACTGGTGCAACCGATCGCGCGGCTCGCGGGCGTGGCCGACGAGATCGCGGCCGGACATTTCGGCGAACAGGTGATTGCGTCGTCCGGCGACGAGATCGGAGCACTGACCGATGCCTTCAATCGCATGTCGAGTCAGCTCGCGGACATGCGTGGCCGCGAGGCCGCGGCGCGCGCTGCGAGCGACGAGCAGCGCGCGTGGCTGGCCGCAGTGCTCGAGCGCCTTACATCCGGCGTGCTCACGTTCGCGGCGGACGGGCGCCTGCGCAGCGCCAACGCTGCGGCCGCGGCGCAACTTGCATTGGCGGCTGCGGAACTGGTCGATCGCGATGCCGGTTCGATCGTGGAGGCGTCGCCCGCGCTGGCACCGCTGTTCGATGCGATCGCGACGCACCTCGGCAGTGGCGCGCGCGAATGGCGCGACGAAGTACGCTTGATACGTGGCGAAATCACTCAAGTACTCGCGCTGCGCGGTGCGGCGCTGCCGATGGTTGCGGGCGCTGAGGGCGGTCACGTAGTCGTGTTCGATGATCTGACCGAGTGGAATCGCGCGCAGCGCGAAGTCGCGTGGGCCGAGGTCGCGCGCCGGCTCGCGCACGAAATCAAGAACCCGCTCACGCCGATCCGACTCGCGTCGGAACGACTGCGTTACAAACTGGCCGGTGCGCTCGACCCCGAGCGCGAGCAGGTGCTCGAGAAAACCACGCAGACCGTGATCGCACAGGTGGATGCACTCAAGGATCTCGTCGACGCGTTTGCCGACTACGCGCGCACACCGCAACTACGGCGCGACGCGGTCGATCTCAATGCGCTGGCGGACGAGGTCCTGGAGCTTTACCAACAGGCGGGCCAGGTGGAAGCCACGCGCGAATATGCGCCGGGCTTGCCGTCCCTGCGCGGCGATCGAGGTCGTTTGCGCCAACTGCTGCACAACCTCATCAAGAACGCGATCGAGGCCGACGCGGGTCGCATCCCCGTGCCGCTTGAGGTGGCCACCCGCGCGCGCGACAACTGCATCGAGATTTCGGTGCGAGACTTTGGCCCGGGTCTGCCGGCGACGTTCGACGCCGGCTGGTTCGAGCCTTACACCAGCAGCAAACCCAGGGGGACCGGGCTTGGGCTGGCCATCGTCAAGCGCATTGCCGAGGAACATGGCGGCGTGGTGCGCGCCGAGAACGCGGACGGTGGTGGCGCACGATTCACGTTGACATTGCCGCTCGCATGAGCCGCGTTGCCACATCGCGCGAGCGACGCGAACGTTTCCAAAGTGCGTGGCTGTTTGTGCTGTTTGCACTGGTGATGGGCGCCGGCATCGGATTGCGCGAACCTTGGCCGGCGGACGAACCGCGCTTTGCGCTGTCCGCACACCAGATGATCGAATCCGGCGACTGGTCGATTCCGCATCGTGGCCAGGAAATATACGCCGACAAGCCGCCGCTTTTCATGTGGTCGCAAGCTGCGGCGTACACACTGGTCGGCAACTGGCGAATTGCATTTCTTCTGCCGTCGCTGCTGGCGGCGCTCGGCACGCTGGCGCTGGTGTACGACCTGACGCGGCGACTGTATTCGCGGCGCACGGCGCAACTCACCGCAGCGCTGCTGGCGAGCACAGTGCACTTTGGCTGGGTCATGCGCGGGGCGCAGATCGATCCGCTGGTGACGTTCTGGATCGCGCTCGGCACCTATGCGTTCGCGCGCGACGCACTGGTGGCGCGCGATGCAAGGCTGCTCGCGCTCGGTTGGTTTGCGGCCGGTCTTGGCATTATCACCAAGGGCGTCGGCGTGGTGGCATTGCTGATGTTGTTGCCGATCGCCTGGGCTCGCTGGCGCGGCTGGCATGGACTTGCGCCTGGTCAATTGCAACTACGGCGCGAATCTGAACCCTCTCCCCAAGCCCTGCCCCGGGGGGGAAGGGGCTTGATGCGGTGGCTGGCGCCATTCGCGCTGGTGCTTGCGTTCGCGATTTGGCCGGTGCCGTTGCTGCTGCAAAACGCGATGCAGCCCACGCCCGAACTCACCGCGTATCTCAACGAGATCCTGCTGCATCAGACAAAAGATCGCTACGCCAACGCGTGGCATCACCACCAACCGTTCTGGTATTACGCGCAAGTCATCGCGCTCAACTGGATGCCGTTTGCCTTGTTGCTGCCGTGGGCCGTGCCGGCGTGGTGGCGGCGTCTCCAACGCCTCGATGCGCGCGTGCTGGTTCCGCTGGCGTGGATCGCGCTGGTGCTCGTGTTCTTCACACTGAGTTCGGGCAAACGCGACGTCTACATCCTGCCGGCGCTGCCGATGGCGTGCGTGGCGCTGGCGCCGTTGCTCGCGGGGCTGTGGCGACGGCGTGGCGTGCAACGCACACTGTTTGTCGCGGCGACGATCATCGCGGTGTTGCTTGCGCTGCTCGGTGTAGCGGCGCTGCTCGGGCATCCGCGACTGGTCGCGCGGCTTGCGGACTACGGGCCACCCGCGCTGGCGTGGGTTCCATTGTCTATTGGTGCGCTCGCGCTCGTTGCGGCCGTCTGGCTGCGGCCACAGCGTGGTGCGTGGCTATGGGCGCTGACCTTTGCGCTGGCCTGGACGGTGTACGGATTCGTGGGTTACCCGTTGCTCGACCAGGCGCGCTCGGCGCGCGGCGTGATGCAACGCGCAGGCACCATGATTGGCCCGCAAGCCGAGCTTGGCCTCGTCGCATGGAAAGAGCAGAACCTGCTGCAGGCCGATCGCCGCGTCGTCGAGTTTGGTTTTAAGCGATCGGCCTCAGCACAGCGCACGGCCGCACGCGCGTGGCAAGTTGCGCGTCCCGATGCGCGCTGGCTGCTGATCAACGCCGATGATCTCGGCGAGTGCATCGATCCGGCGCGCACGCGCCTCGCCGGCAACTCCAACCGCCGCGAATGGCGTCTGCTACGCGCCGACGCCTGGCGCCCCGCCTGCACCGAACCGCCGCATCGCAATTCCCGATAACCGCCCTTGCTTTGGCAGGTCAGGTCGCGACCTGACAAACGCCATCGCCAACCCGCGTCAGGTCGGCCAAGCCGACCTGACCTACGAAGCGCCGTGGCGGAGGCGGTAGCGCAGGCGGTGCCACCAGGCGAGTGCTGGCGTGCGCGCGGACGCGGCGTTGCACTCGGCGCGCGCGATGGCGCGTTTGCGCTCGGCAAAGCGCGCGAGCAATTCGCGGTGCGCGACGAATCCCTGCGCGCGATCAAAGGCGGCCAGCGAGTCGCGCGAACTCGCGTCGATATTCGCTGCGGTTTGCAAGCCGAGTTCCACCGCGAGCGAGGGTCGCGCGTAGCCAGCGGCAATCTCGGTATGGAGTTCCGCGGGTGAGAGCGCGCCTTCGGCGAGCATGCGGCGCACGGCATCGACCCAGAGCGCGCCGTGCGGATGGTTGGTTGAAACCCACGGCTGCGTCCGGATTTCGGTGAAGTGCAGCAGGCGCGTACGTTCGGGATCGAAGCGATCGAGATCGTTCCAGCCGCGCGGGATCGCCTCGCGCAGCATGCCCGGCGCGAGCACGGGGTCGAGCGTCATCAGCGCGTTGTAGTCGTAGTCGCGACCGAGGCCCGCCACGATGCGCTCAACGTTCCAGTCGAGCTGCGCACAATCGAGCAGCATCACTGCGGCATGACGATTGCGCGCGTGCGCGTTCTGCGCCGGATCGCTACGCGAACCGACTTCGATGGCGACGTGCGCGCCGCCCTGCGGCGCATCCCACAGTTCCGCGATGTCGCGAAACACGAGCATGTCCGAGTCGAGATAGATCGCGCGCCCGTGTCGACCCGCGAGCGCCGGTATCGCAAAGCGCGCAAAGCTGAACTCGGTGTACGGCGCGTGCCGGGGATCGGCGACGGTGGGCGCGTCGCCATTGTCGATCGCACGAATCTCGACGTCGCGCTGCGTGTGACGCCCGATCGAGTCGACCAGCACCCGGAACGCGAGCTGCTGGCTGCGATCGGCGCCGCAATAAATGCGGATCGGTGCCCCATCCGTCGAGGTTGAAGGTTTTTCCATGGCGGCAAGCATGCCGTCCCGCGCTCCACGCCGCCAGCATCGCAAGGCGCGCATGCGATGATTTCGCCATGTCCGCTCCGGCCGCCAGCGTCATTGTCAGCACCTATAACCAGCCCGCGTGGCTGGCTTTGTGCCTGACCGGATTCGCGTGTCAGGACACCCGGGACTTCGAAATCATCGTCGTCGACGACGGCTCGCGCGACGACACACGCGCGTTGCTGGACGCGCGACGTGGCGATTTGCCGTTCGCGCTGCGCCACGTGTGGCAGGAGGATCAGGGCTTCCGCAAATGCCGCGCACTCAATCTCGGCATCCTCGAGGCACGTGGCGATTATCTGATCTTCTCCGACGGCGATTGCGTGCCGCGGCGCGACTTCGTTGCGGCGCATTTGCGCCTGCGCGAGCGCGGTCGATTCCTGGGCGGCGGCTACTGCAAGTTGCCGAAGACTGTGAGCGATCGCATCGACAGCGATGCAATCGCGGCGGGACTGCACTGCGACCCTGCGTGGCTGATTGCGCAGGGATTGCCGCGCAAACAGCGCTCGCTCAAGTTATGGGCGCGCCCTGGCTGGCGCGAATCACTGCTCAACGCCGTCACGCCGACCCCGCCACGCTGGAGCGGCAACAACGCCTCGGGCTGGCGTGAGGATCTGGTACGCGCCAACGGATTCGACGAGCGCATGACCTACGGTGGCGAGGATCTTGAGTTGGGCGAGCGTCTCGGCAACGCCGGCGTACGCGGCAAACAGGTGCGCTTTGCCGCGATCTGCGTGCACCTCGATCATCCTCGCGGCTACGTCGAGCCCGGCATGCGCGCTGCCAACGAGCGCATCCGCGCGGCCACACGCGCCGATCGCAGCGCACGCACCGAGCACGGCCTCGACCAACACCAGCACGGGCCCGCATCCGAACAGAGCCCCCAGGTGATGAGCGCCTCTGAGCCCCTCTCCCACCGGGGTGATTGGGCGCGCTTGCGAGCACTGCTCGCGCGCGCAATCACGCCCAACGGGCCGGGGTGGGGTCGGAGAGAGGGTTCCAGTTCGCGCGATGGCTCGGCGCCCAGTAGCGCTGCGTTCGCGAGCCTGCATCTTGCTTCGACCCCACTCATCGCGCTCGCCTGCGCCGGTGCCGCGCGCGCGCATCCCGGCCGCGCGCGACTGCTGCTGCTCGGCGACTTCGAACACGCGGACCGGCTCGCCGGCTTGCTCCGGTGCTGGCGCGACAACCCGTTCGAGTCCATCGAGTGTCTGCCGGGCCGCTTCGACGAGCACGCGCGCGGCGCTCCGGATCGGGCGCGCGGACTCGCACAGTTTTTCCGGCGCGTCGCGATCAAGCGCGCGCTCAGGCGCGAGACGCTGGCGCATATCGCTGCGCACGATGCGGCCGTGTTGCCGACTCGCGTGTGGCTCGGCAACGACCGCAAGGTCGAGACGCAGTTCGCGCTCAAGTGCGCAGCGAAGCGCGCGCAGGGCGAACCCGGCGAGTATCTCGACGATGGTCTCTACACCTACCTCGGCGACGTTCGCCAGCGACCGCTTACGCGCGCGCTCGATGCGCTCGTCAAACGTCTGACGTACGGCGCCTGGTGGCAGCGCACCGCGCAGGTCGGCACCACGTCTTGGATCGCGCACGCGTGGCTGGCGTTGCCGCAACGAGCCCCCGCGGTCTATTCGCACGAACGCGTGCGCACCTTGCCGCGCGAATGGTTCGCGGGGCGCGAGTGGTTACGTCTGGCGGCGCTGGCGGCGCGCGAATTCGGTGTCGACCGGCGCACCTTGCGACGCTGCACACACGTCTGGGTGCTGCCGCATTCGAACCTGCTGCGTGCCTCACCGGCCTTGCTCGACGCCTTGCGCGAACGCTTGCGAACCGCGCCTGCGCGGAGCGAAAGCATCGCGCTGAAATATCACCCGCGCGAAGTGGAACCCGATCCCGGCGCGCTGATCGCGCACGGCGCTGCGATGATCTTGCCCGCGATCTTGCCCATGGAGCTGCTGCTGCCGCTGCTGCCGCGTGGCGCGCGAATCGAAGGCGAGGCTTCCACGGCCTTGCTGGCCGCGCGTTGGCTGCGGCCAGATCTCGACGTCCGTACCTTCGGCACTGCCACCCATCCCTACGCGCAGGCCGCCGGGCGCCTGCTCAGGACTCTCGCGTAAGTCCGTCCGCGTCGCGACTTGCGGTACGGCGGCGCGCGCTGCACCATGCGACGTTGTTTTTTTGCAACGAACTGGCAGCGGTCTTATGGCGCATGCGCAGGTACTGGTGGTGGACGACGAGCCCGACATCCGGGAGCTCATCCGCGACATCCTCGTGGACGAGGGCTACGCCGTAGCCACCGCAGGCGATGCGCGCGAGGCACGCGAAGCACGCCGCACGCAGCGCCCCGACGTCATCCTGCTTGATGTGTGGATGCCGGATACCGATGGCGTGAGCCTGCTGCGCGAGTGGTCGGAAGGCGGCGGCCTCACGTGTCCGGTGGTGATGATGTCGGGCCACGCCAACATCGAAACCGCGGTCGAGGCGACACGCCTCGGCGCTTACGACTTCATCGAGAAGCCGTTGTCGATGGCGAAACTGCTGCTGATCCTCGGCCGCGCACTCGAGGCCGCGCGCCTCAAGCGCGAGAATGAGGGCCTGCGCGGCCAACTTGCGGAAACCTCCGAGCCGCTCGGCAACAGCGCGCTCATGACCAGCGTGCGCGGCCAGCTCGAACGCGTGTCGAACGTCGAGGCGCCGCTGCTGCTGCTGGGTGAAACCGGCACCGGCAAACAGACGCTGGCGCGTTGGTTGCACCGGCGCGGCCCACGCTCGGCCGCCCCGTTCGTGGTGTGGTCCCTGGCGACGACGCCGGTAGAGAAGCACCACGCGACTCTGTTCGGTGTGCGCACGGATGCGGGCGTGCAATTGGCCGCAGTACAGACGGGACTACTCGACCAGGCGGAAGGCGGCAGCCTGTTTCTCAACGACATCGCCGAGCTCCACCCGGACGCGCAGCGCGATCTCGCGACCGCGATCGATCACGGCACTTTCGTGCGCAGCGGCGGCAGCGAACCGATGCCTTTGACGGCGCGCATCATCGCGGCGTCCACGCGCGATCTCGGCAACGAAGTGCGCGCGGGTCGCTTGCGCGAGGATCTGTACTTTCAACTGCATGGCCTGCCCATCGACGTGCCCAGTCTGCGCGCGCGCGTCGACGACGTGCCCGCGCTGCTCGCGCATTTCGCGGACTACTTCAGCAACCGCGACGGATTGCCGTATCGGCGCTTCGCCACGGGCGCGCAGAACCGATTGCGGCAACACGCCTGGCCCGGCAATCTGCGCGAGCTGCGCAATCTCGTGCAGCGCCTGCTCGTGCTCGGCGGCGGTGGCGACATCGAGCTCGCTGAAGTGGAGCGCGCGCTCGGTCAAGCCGCGCAAACGCGTTCGCTACCCGGTGTGGAGACCGGTGCCGCGGCGTTCGCAATCGACTACTCGTTGCCGCTACGCGAAGCGCGCGACGCGTTCGAACACGCGTACCTGACGCAACTCCTCAAGCAAGCCGACAACAGCGTCGGCAAGCTCGCCACGCTCACCGGCATGGAGCGCACCCACCTCTACCGCAAACTCCGCGACCTCGGCATCGATCCCAAGGGCGAGCGCGGATAGTCTGAAGCAATCGATTGGTCGTCATCAACGATGACGCGGCAGGAGCGCACAGCTGTGAAGACAACTGGATTCCTGCCTTCGCGGGAATCCAGTAACTGGCGCCCCATCCGGACGTCTCTGCGTGGTGTGCCGTCAGTGCTCCGTGACGTTGAAGACGATGCTGCAGCAGGTGACGGCGCCTTCGGCTTTCTGAAGCTCGGATACGTCGACGGCGACGACGCGGATGCCAGCAAGCTCAAGGCGCTGACGCGTGCGCGGGAAGCAGTTCGGCATCACCAGCGTTGTGCCGATGCGCAGCACGTTGGCGGCATGCGTCTCGCCAGGATCGATCTCGATCACTTTGCAGTCGGCGAAAGCCGCCCGGTCCACCCACGCCGGCTGCAACAACACGGTGTTGTCGGCCGCCTGGGTCACGCCCGATTTCAAGTGCAGACAAGCGCGCGTCTCGACGGCGACGACGCAGTAGCGGAACGGCGCGAGCAGCGCGCGCAATTGCGCGATACCCGCGTCGTTGCTGCGCGCCGAGCGGCCGACGTAAACGTTGCGGCCGATGCGCAGCACGTCGCCGCCATCGAGCGTGCCTGGCGCCTCGATCCGGCGCAGCGGGCGATAGTGCGACAGGACTTCGGCCACCGAATCGACTTCGGCGCGTCGCGATGCCGCACCGGGCCATGTCATCACCGCGACCTCATCCACCACCACCGCCATGTCCTCGACAAACACCGCGTCGGGAAGGTCGTGCGCAGCGGGCAGGACGATCACGCGACAACCGAGCGACTCCAGGGCCATTCGATACTCGTGATGCTGGGACGCGGCGCGCGCCACATCGATCGGCGTGCGGTCGACGTGGCTCAACTGGCACTCCGCAATGCTGCGACTCACGTCGCGAACGATGGCAATCATCGGGCTCGCTCGGGTTAATCCGGTAGCGCCATTGTTGCGCGTCATGAAGCGCGCAGGGTTTATGCTCGCTCCGTCATGACTGCGTTGCCGCTATCCGTTGAACGCTTTCGTCGCGCCTATCGCGCCGAGGAAGTTTCCGCGCGCTATCGCGGGCGCTGGCATCTTGCGTTTACGCTGAGTTTCGGGCTCGGCGTGATTGCGCTTTGTATTGCGCGAATCGAGTGGCCGCCCACGGGGCTCGAGTGGCTCGCGGTGCCGGCGACGATTCTCTACGCCAACATGGTCGAGTACTGGGGCCACCGCATGGCGATGCACCGACTGGTGCCTGGACTTGCGCTCGTCTATCGCCGGCACGCGGGCCAGCACCACCGGTTCTTCACCGATCGCGCGATGGCGCTGGAAGGCGAACGCGACTTCAAGGCCGTGCTCTTCCCGCCGATCCTGGTGAGTTTTTTCCTGATCGCGTTCGCGCTGCCGGCCGGCTGGCTGGTCGCGGTGTTGACCACGCCAAACACCGCGTATCTTTTCGTGGCGACGGCGCTCGCGTACTTTCTCAACTACGAGTTGCTGCACCTGGCTTACCACGTACCGGATGGCCATTGGCTCGCGCGCGTTGCGGGCGTCGCCACGTTGCGGCGCCTGCACCACAGCCATCACGATCCGACTCTGATGGCGAGCCGCAACTTCAACATCACCTATCCGATCGGCGATTTCCTGTTCGGCACGCTGCACTGTGCGTCGCGGATAGATGGCGAATCGCGGGGAGCGTAGGGCGGGCACTGCCCGCCATCACCGTGGCGTATGCGGGCCGTGCCCGCCCTACCGACTGACTCTGCGCGGCTGCGGCGTATGATCGGGCGCCACCCGCACGCGAGCTTGCCGATGCAGCGCGTTTCCCGTTATCGCGCCTGCCCACTCTGCGAGGCCATTTGCGGTCTCGATTTCCAGTTCGACGAAGACGCCGGCGAGCAGCGGCTGGTCGCGATTCGCGGCGACGACGCGGATCCTTTCAGTCGCGGTCACATTTGCCCCAAGGGCAACGCGATTCTCGACCTCGAGTCGGATCCCGATCGCCTGCATCGACCGTTGCGCAGACACGGTAACGCGTGGCACGAGATCGGCTGGGACGAAGCGTTCGCGTTTGCCGGGGAACGACTCGCCGCGATCCAGCGCGAGCACGGCGCCAACGCGGTCGCGGCGTATCTCGGCAATCCCACCGTCCATCACTTTGGCCATATCGCGTATGTGCCCGCGTTGCTGCGCGCGCTACGCACGCAGAATGTCTGCTCGGCGTCGTCGGTCGATCAATGGCCGCATCAGCTCGTCAACTGGTTGATGTTCGGGCACCAGTTCCTGCTGCCGATTCCGGACATCGATCGCTGCGATTACTTTCTGATGCTGGGCGCCAATCCCGTCGCCTCGAACGGCAGCCTCATGACTGCGCCTGGCGTGGCCAGGCGCCTCAAGGCGCTGACCGCACGCGGCAAGCTCGTGGTCGTGGATCCGCGGCGCACCGAGACCGCTGAAATCGCCAGCGAACACGTTTTCATAAAGCCCGGCAATGACGTGTGGTTTCTGATTGGCCTCATCCAGGAACTTGTGCGCATCGGCGCGCCAAGGCTCGATCCATACGTCGACAAGCTGGCGGGATGGGACGACGCTTTGGCGGCAATCGTCAGGATCGATGCAATCTCGATGCAGGCGCGCACTGGCATCGACTCGGCGTGCGTGCGCCGCATTGCGGAAGAGCTGTACACCGCGCCGCACGCCGCCGTTTACGGCCGTATCGGTGTGTCCACGCAACGCCACGGCACGCTCTGTCAGTGGCTGATGCAGATGCTCAACCTCTATACCGGCAATCTCGATCGCGAAGGCGGCATGCTTCCAAACGAAGCGGCCATGCCGCTCACCGGGCCTGGCACCGCTCGAGGGCATCGCGGCAAGTGGGCAAGTCGGGTGCGCGGGTTGCCGGAATTTGCGGGGGAGCTGCCAGTGTCGGTTCTCGCCGAGGAGATCCTGACGCCCGGCGCGGGACAAGTGCGTGCACTCGTCACGTGTGCAGGCAACCCGGTGCTGTCGACGCCGAACGGACGCGCGCTTGAAGGTGCGTTGGAGTCGCTCGAATTCATGCTCGCGATCGATGTCTGCGTCAACGAAACCACGCGTTTTGCGGATCTCATCCTGCCACCTGCGTCCTCGCTCACGCAGTATCACTACGACATCATCTTCAACGCGTTTGCAGTGCGTCGCGTCGCCAGACTCAACGTACCCTTTATGCCGGTGCCTGAGGGCGAGCTCGCCGACTGGCAGATCGTCAACGGTCTTGGTGCGGCGTACTGCGCTGCGGCAGACAAGACGTGGGCCGAACTCCCGGAGCCGCGAAAGATGATCGCAGCGGGACTTGAGCGTGGAGACTCCGGAATCACGCTCGAACAACTCGAAGCAGCAAAGCATGGACTCGACCTCGGCCCGCTGCGGCCATCGCTGTTGCGGCGTCTCGAGACCGCGAGCGGAAAGATTGAGTGTGCGCCGGCACTGCTGCTGGAGGCACTCGCGACGGTTGCTGAAGACGGACGCAGCGCGGCTGCTGACCACGCGCCCGCGAATGGCTCATTGGTACTTATTGGTCGCCGCGAACTGCGCAGCAACAACTCGTGGATGCACAACGCACCGCGCCTGATCAAGGGCAAGCCGCGCCATCACTTGCTTGTGCATGCCGAAGACCTTGCGCAGCGCGGGTTCAAGGACGGCGCGCGAGTGCGCGTGCGTTCCGCAGTGGGCGAAATCGAGGTCGAGGTCAAGCAAAGCGATGCGGTGATGCGTGGCGTCGCCTGCCTGCCGCACGGCTATGGGCACGATCGCGGCGGTGCGCGTCAGCAGCGCGCAATCCACGTAGAAGGCACCAGCTACAACGACCTCACCGACCCCACCGCGCTCGACGCGCCGTCGGGCAATGCCGCGCTCAGCGGCGTGTCTATCTGGATCGAAACCCTGGTGTAGAAATCAGCCGAGCGTCGGGCAGCGAGGCTGCTGCCCGACACGATTCTCGCTTCAGCGAATGTCTTGCAGATTCAGAACCAGCGACAACACGGATCCCAGCACCGAGTATTGACCATTGGTCTGCCTTCCGTAGCGCGAGCGCGAGTAGTAACCGTCCTCGTAGCCGCGGCTGAAGCCCTGTCGAAAGTAGTAGTTGTAGTCGGTCTGACTCACGTAGTAGCCGCTGTAGCCGTAGTTCGCGTCCTGATACGCATACGAATCACGATAGTTGTAGCGCCATTCGTCTTCGCGGTCGGCGCGGCCCGCGGCAAAACCTTCCTCGTATCCGACGTTGACGGCCTGGCGCAGCAGATCCGCTCCGTGGCGATTGATCTGGTAGTACTGGCCACCGCGCAGATAGCGATAGCTCGGAGCGGTGTAGAAGTACGGATCGTTGTTGTAGTCGAACCGCTGACCCTGCAAGCGCACCCGCTGCTGATGCAGACGATCGTGGTAGTGCTGCTGGTACTGGTACTGCGCGTCGCGGTCCTGTTGGCGCAATGTTTGCGAATATTGCCGCGATCGAACCTGCTGTTGATCGAGTCGACGCTGATATTCCGTCACGCGTAGCTGTTGCTGGCCGATCAGGGCCTGCTGCTGCTGCCGCGACAGCCGCTGCTCGTTGTACGCGCGCTGTGGGTGGCCGCTCAGCTCGCGCTGCTGCCCCGACATGCGTCCCTGACGCGCTTGCGCGGCCTGGTCTATTTGACGCTGCTCTAGCTGCTGGTGTGCGCGCTGAATTTCCGCCAGGTCCGGCCGCGATTGTCGTTGCTCGACATATTGGCGCGCCTGCTCCTGCTGTTGCGCCTGCTGCTGTTGCGCCTGCTGCTGTGCCTGCTGCTGTTGAGCTTGCTG
>JBKJND010000330.1:0-2552 GCA_046596095.1 Ahniellaceae bacterium
ATGGACGTGCCGCCGGGCGCGCGCGACTTGCGCTTCGAATTCACCGCGCTCAGTTTTCAGCAACCGCTGTCGGTGCGACTGCGTTACCGGTTGCGCGGCTACGATCGCGGCTGGCACGAGTTGGCCGATGCCAGCCGTCGCGATGCGGTGTACACGAACTTGCCGCCCGGACCTTACGCTTTCGAAGTTGAGGCGGCCAACAACGCGGGAGTGTGGGCGCGCAAGAGTGCCACGCTCGCTTTCCGTATTCCCGCGCATCTGCACGAGACTCCCTGGCTCTACGCTGCATTGGCGCTGCTTTTTTCCGGGATGGGCTTCGCACTGCACCGAGGGCGCTTGCGCACGCTCGAGGCGCGCAAGCGCGAACTCGAAAGCCTCGTGGAGGCGCGCACGCAAGACCTTGCCCGCGTCAACCGCAAACTCGAGATGATGAGCCAGACCGATCCGCTGACCGGGTTGCGCAATCGGCACTACCTCGGCATCCAGCTGCCCGCCGATCTTGCGTACTACGAACGCGAGATCCGCGCCTCGGGGCGGGCCGACCTGGTGTTGATGCTCGCCTTCGTCGACATCGATCATTTCAAATCAATCAACGACCGGTACGGCCACGCAATCGGCGATCAGATGCTCAAGGAGTTTGCCCGCATCTTCGAGGCTCAGGTACGCACCGGGGATTACGTCTTGCGCTGGGGCGGCGAAGAATTCGTGCTGCTGTTCCGTCCGATGCCGGCAATCGAGCCCGTCAGGATTGCCGAGCGCGTTCGTCGCGCGGTGGCGTCGCACGCCTTTGCAGCGGAGGGCGTGTCCCTGTTCAACATCACCTGTTCGATCGGATTCGTTCAATATCCATTGTCGGGCGAACTCAACAAGGACCTCGACTGGGAAGAGATAATCGCCCTCGCCGATCAAGCGCTGTTCTATGTGAAGGACACCGGTCGCAACGGCTGGGCCGGTGTGTGCCCGCAGCCCGATGACTCATTGCAGAACCTGGTCGAAGCGTTCGAGCGCGATCCGACCACTCTCGTTGCCAGCGGCAAACTCGTGTCGATGCGGCCGTTGCAATAGGGCGCACGGAACGCAGTGTCGCCTCAAGCGTGAGCGCGACACCGATCATGGTTCGACAGGTTCACCATGGACGGAATTTCCGAAAAGATTGAGGGTCTTGCGCAGGGTTCACGTTACGGAGCTACGTGACGGAGGGCTTCTCCGCGGCGTATTGCGGATGCACGGCCGGGAACACGATGTCGAAGCGCACGCCTTCGCCGGGCAGCGTGACGTAAGCGATACGCCCGGCCAGCGCCTGTGTGACCAGATTGAACACGATGTGCATGCCGAGGCCGGTTCCGCCTTGCTCGCGCTTGGTGGTGAAGAAGGGTTCGAACATCTGCGCCGCCACATGCGAGTCCATGCCGCAGCCGTCGTCTTCGTACCGCAGGTGCAGCCGATCCTCTTCCTGCGTGACGCCGATGCAGATCTTGCCGGCGGTGCCCGCGGGCCAGGCGTGCGTCACCGAGTTCATGACGAGATTGACGATGATCTGATGCAGCGCATCGGGTCGACTGGTCATCTGCAGTTCGGGGCCGCAGTCGACCACGACCTTGTGGCCGGTCTTGCGCAGGGTCGGATGCAGCGACTGCAGAATAGCGTCCAGGTACTCGCGCACCACGACCGAACGGAAGTGGATGGTCGACTGATCGACGGCGACCTGCTTGAAATTCCTGACCAGACGCGCGGCGCGCACCAGGTTGGATTCGACCATGGCGCTGGCGGTTTCCATCGGACTGGTATCGATCTCTACACCACGCGCGGTCAGCGCCGAGCGCAGACTTCGAGTCTGATCGCGCAGGAACGACACTGCCGTCAGCGCTATGCCAAGCGGCGTGTTGACCTCATGCGCAACACCCGCCACCAGGCGGCCCAGAGAAGCCATTTTTTCGGTTTCCAGCAGGTCGGCTTGCGTGCGCCGCAGCTCCTCAACGCGGCGCTCGAGTTCGTCGTGCGCCAACTTCAGCGACTCGCGCGTTTGCCTGCGCTGCAGCGCCGTGGCAATGTGCAAGGACACGAAGGTCAGCAACTCCTGATCGCGCAACGTGTACTGCACCGCGCTCGCGTAACTTTGCACCACGATCACGCCGACCACGCGGCCCTCAAGGATAAGCGGTACGCCCAGCCAGCACTCCGACGGCGAGCCCATCCTCGCGACCATGCCGGCGTCCTGCAGCCGGGCGGTTTCCTCATGCGGCGCGAGCAAAGGCCTGCCGGTACTCAGAACGTATTCTGTCAAGCCACGGCGCAGGCTGCGACGCTGAAACAACGAGATCGGGTCGAATTCGTCGACGGCGTAAGGAAAATCCAGCGCGTTGTCGTCGTCGACCAGCAGCGCGACGAAAAAATTCTTCGCGTACAAGAGTTCACCGACCACCGCGTGCAGCGCAGCATAAAATTCGTGCATGCTGTTGGTGGTGCTGGTTACCTCCGCGATGCGGAACAGCGCGGCCTGGAGCCGTTCGCCCTGCTCGCGCTCGCGCACCTGCACGAGCAGTTCGCGATTG
>JBKJND010000161.1:0-11561 GCA_046596095.1 Ahniellaceae bacterium
CGCCGACGCAATGACGCCGACAGCGCAAGGCATTCGCGACGCGGCCGGGGTCAATGTCACGACGCTGGACCTTCGCGGGCACGGCAGTTCCCAGGGGCGATTCGGCGACATCGATTACATCGGTCAATACGAGGACGACCTGGCCGACGTCGTCCTGGCGATCAGGAAGCAAAATCCGCAGGGTCGCTTGATCCTGGCCGGCCATTCGATGGGAGGCGGAATCGCCATGCGCTACGCAGCCAAACGAGCGATGCCAACGGTGGACGGCTATTTGCTGTTCGCCCCGCACCTCGGCGAGCGTTCACCAACGACCCGCAAATGGGATGCGCCCGCACTGGACGCGTCCATCGAGTCTCCGCTGAAGGTCGCCGTGGGTCGCACCGTCGGCTTGATCATGCTCAACACCGTCGGGATCTCGATGTTCAACCATCTTGGGACGCTGTACTTCAACGTCTCCGGCGGCCATGGGCTGGTGCACTACACATTCGCCGCGATGGCCGACATGGCACCAGACGACCACGAGATCGCGCTCGGCGCCGATGACAAACCCCTGCTGCTCATCGCGGGCACGAACGACGAGGCATTCGATGCCAGCCAGTATCCTTTCGTCGTGAAGCTGCACCGCAATGGATACGCGCACATCGTGCCGGGTGCGACTCACGATGGCGTCCTCAGTGATCCGGCGGCTTTCACCGCAGTAGCGCAATGGCTGCGCGATGGTGGGCTTCCGTCATTGAACAGCCATCCCGCGTCTTCGGATTCAAACCTGTAATGCCTCGCGCGAAGTGAGCGGTGAGTGCTGCGGCCGGCAGGCGACTGGCCGCCGCAGTGCCCTCGGATTGCCTGCACGCGGGCACGCGACGAACGGCTTCTGCGCCCATTGCTGCGTTGTGATGGTCCCCGACTCGAATCGAGGAAACGATGATGGCGCTCGCGGCTTTGCAGGGTCCGACATTCAAGGTGCTGGGGATTGGTGCGCTCGCGTTGTTGCTGCTGGTGCCGCTGGCGCAGGTGCGCGGCGTCGTCAGCGAACGCGCGGCGTCGCGCGAGGAGGCAGTGGCCACGATTGCTTCGCGCTGGGGCGGCATGCAACGCGTGGGCGGCCCGGTGCTTGCGCTGCCGTTTGTGCGCACGATTGCATTCACGCGCAAAGGCAAACTCGAAACGCGGCGCGAGAATGGCACGATGCTGCTGCTGGCCGACCGGCTGGTCGTCGACGGCAAGCTGACGTTGTCCGAACGCCGTTATGGCATCTTCAAGACGCCCGTCTATCTCGCGGATCTCAAGCTGACGGGTCAATTTGCGCCAGCCGATTTCGCCGCGCTCGATCATGGCGGCGACATCGAATGGTTGTGGCCACGCGCCGAACTACGATTGCCCATTGCCGATGTCGCGGGCGTGCGCAGCATCGAGCGGCTCAGCGTCGCGGGGCACGCGCGAGTCGCGCGGCCGACGCCGAACACGGTTGCCGGCATCGCCAGCATTGCCGTTCCGCTCGGTCTTGCCGCGCAACCCACCGGGCCGCTGCGTTTCGACATCGCGCTGCGATTGGCGGGCACGCGGCAGCTGCATCTGGTTCCTCTCGCACGCCACACGCGCGCGTCTCTGACGGCGCCGTGGCCGCACCCGAGTTTCGATGGCGGCCGACTTCCGACTTCGCACGCCGTCACGGCGACGGGATTCCGTGCGCAGTGGCAGGCTCTCGATCTCAATCGGACCTATCCGCAATTCTGGTCCGACGGGTCCGATGTCGGCGCGGCGGTGTCTGCTTCGAGCTTCGGCGTCGCACTGCTGCAACCCGTCGACGACTATGCGCGCAACGTGCGCACCGGCAAGTACGGACTTCTGTTTATCGCGCTTACTTTCGTCGCCTTGTTTCTGTTCGAAGTCCTGCGCCGCCTGCGCGTGCACCCGGTGCAATACCTCCTCGTCGGCCTCGCGCTCAGCTGCTTCTATCTCGTGTTGCTGGCGTTGTCGGAACAGATCGGCTTCGATACGGCTTACCTTGTCGCCGCCGCTAGTGTGGCCTTGATCGTTGGCGGTTACGCGGCTGCAGTGCTGGCGACGCGCCGCGATGGCCTGTTTCTGGGCAGCGGCGTCGCCGGTCTGTACGCGCTTTTGTACGGTTTGGTCGTGAGCGAGCGATACGCGCTGTTGATCGGTTCGCTCGGACTGTTAACGACGGTCGCCGCACTCATGTATCTGACCAGACGCATCGACTGGTACCTTGCGTCCAACTTGAGGGAACCGGGCGCTGCGTGAAGCTGCTTGCATTTGAAACATCGACCGAAGCCTGCTCGGTCGCCTTGTATGTCGACGACGAGGTGCGCTCGCGCTTCGATGTGGTGCCGCGCCGCCATGCCGAGCTGGTGTTGCCGTGGGCAGATGAGTTACTGGCGGAGTTCGGCAGCGCGCGGTCGGGGCTCGATGCCATCGCCTGCACGCGCGGTCCGGGTGCGTTTACTGGTGTGCGGCTTGGCATTGCGGTGGCGCAAGGCATTGCGTTTGCGCTCGATCGACCGATCGTTGTTGCGTCATCGCTGCGGGTCTTGATCGAACCGTATCTCGCGGCAGCGCGTGCGGACCACGCGGGCGTGATGGCACTGCTCGACGCGCGCATGGGCGAGCTGTACGCCGCGGCGTGGTCGGCGGCGCAGTTGCCGCACGACGCGGCCGATCTGGAGGCTGCGCGGGCCGACGCGCTCCCCGAAGCGCTCTGCGCGCCCGACGCGCTGGCCGATTTATTGGGCGGCGACGCCGGAATCGAAGGGTCCGCAGCGCGCTGGGTCGTTTGCGGCAGCGGCGTCGTGATTGCGCGCGCAGTGTTGGACGCGAGCGCTGGCCGCATCATCGCCGAACATCCGGGCGCACTGCCGCATGCGGAGCACCTCGCGCGACTTGCCGTGCAGGCCTATGCGCGCGGCGAAGCCATCGACGCAGCCGCCGTCATGCCGGTGTATCTGCGCAACAACGTGGCGCAAACCATCGCCCAGCGCGCCGCGCAATCCCTGGTCCAGTAGTAGGTTCCGCCTCGTGATTCTTCGGTGCGGCGTCGCGAAGCTACCCCTCCCCAACCCTCCCCTGCGCGCAGGGGAGGGAGCCGTTGCCGCGAAGGCAGTGCCGGTTGCCACCAAACCCCGTCCCCTGCGAAGGCAGGGGACGGGTTGAGGAGGGGTTCCTCTCCTGCGAGCTCACAGGCAGGGGCTGCTCACAGCAGCAACGCGGTGCCGAGACCGAGGAAGGAGAGGAATCCGACCACGTCGGTAATAGTGGTGAGTACCACGCCGCCGGCCAGCGCGGGATCGATACGCATGCGTTTCAGCAGTAGGGGAATGAGCACGCCGGCGAGCGCCGCGACGAAAAGATTGATCGCAATGGCGGCGCCGATCACCAGCGAGATTTTCGGATCGCGGAACCACGCCCACGTCACCAGCGCCACGACCACGGCCCACAGCGTGCCGTTGACGGCGCCGACCATCAATTCCTTGAGCAGCAATGCGCGCAGGTTGCCGAAGCCGACTTGCCCGAGCGCGAGACCGCGCACCATCAAGGTCAGGGTTTGCGTGCCGGCGACGCCGCCCATGCTGGCGACGATCGGCATCAGTACCGCCAGCGCGACGATCTCCTCAAGTGTCGCCTCGAAACGCCCGATCACGGCCGCCGCGAGAAAGGCGGTCACAAGGTTCACGCCCAGCCAGATCATGCGCCGTCGCGAAGCGCGTGCGACCGGCGCAAACAAGTCTTCGTCCTCGTCGAGACCGACCGCGCCCATGGCCTGATGCTCGGCCTGCTCGCGAATGAGATCGATGACGTCATCGACCGTGATGCGTCCGAGCAGCACATTGCCCGCATCCACGACCGGTGCGGAGAGCCAGTCGTGATCGGCAAATTGCGTGGCCACCGCAGCCGCGTGTTCGTCGGCGTGGATCGCGGATTGCGAGTCGTCGAGCAATTCGTTGACTGGCGTGTCGATGTCGGCAGTCAGCAGCGTCGTGAGCGCGATCCGGCCGAGATACTGCCGGCGACGGCTGACCACGTAGAGATGATCGGTGTGCTCGGGCATTTCGCCGCGCAGTCGGAGGTAGCGCAGCACTACGTCGATGGTGACGTCGCCACGCACGGTGACGACATCGGGATTCATGAGTCGTCCGGCGCTGTCCTCGGCGAACGACAGCACTTGCTCCAGCCGCTCGCGATCCGCGCGATCCATCGATTTCAGCACCTCGTCGATCAGGTGCTGCGGCAAATCGTCGACAAGATCGGCGAGATCGTCGATATCGAGCGACTCGGCGGCGTTGCGCAGCTCCTCCGTATCCATGTCCTGGATGAGGCTCTCGCGCACCTCGTCGCCGACGTGCACCAGCACCTCGCCGTCGTCTTCCGGATCGACCAGGCCCCACACGACCAGTCGCTTGGCAATCGGCAACGATTCGAGGAGGTTGCCGATCTCGGCCGGCTCGAGCGAATTGACCAGTCGGCGCACAGGCCCGAGCCGCCCGGCATCGAGCGCCTGACTCAGTACCTTGAGCTGTTGCGCCGCACGATCGTAGCTACGTTGCTCCGCCACCGCTCACCTCATGATTGCCTGTGACGCAGGCGGGAAGGATCCCGCACGCCGCGGCTTGCATACGCGCGAAGCGCATTCGCGAGCTGCGACAATATCGCCTTGTTGCCGCCTTCGAGAAGCAAATCCTGTGCGACCCCGCCAGCCACTGGACCGCCTGACCGCGCTGCTGCCGCCCTCCGTGCGCGCATTTCTGAAATCGCGCCTGTCGCCGCGACTGCTCGGCATAGCGCGGTCGGACTACGCTCGCCGCGTCGCGCAGGAGAGCGAGCGCTTTGCCATTGAAACCAATATCCATGATTTGCCTCCGATCTTCCACTACTGGTCGAACAAGTTTCTGCGCCCGATGATTGAGTCGTTCGGATTTTCCAATCCCGACGAGTTCTACGCGTTGCACATCGCGCAGCGTTGCAGCTCGCGCGAATCCGTTCGTTGCCTCAGCATCGGGGCGGGCAACTGCGACACGGAAATCCGGATTGCCGAGACGCTGCTCGCGCGCGGCTGCACGAACTTCAGCATGACCTGCGTCGATCTGGTGCCCGCCATGCTCGAGCGCGGTCGCGCCGCCGCTCACGTGGCGGGTGTCTCCGATTATTTCGGCTTCGAGGCCGTGGACATCAACGCGTGGGACGGTGGCGGACAGCGTTACGACATCATCATCGCCAACCAGTGCCTGCATCATTTTGTCGAGCTTGAGCGATTGTTCGATCGCATTCCGGTGCTGGCGGGGGCTGACGGCACGTTCATCACGTCCGACATGATCGGTCGCAACGGCCATCAGCGCTGGCCAGAAGCGCGCGCGCAGGTCGAGGCGTTCTGGGAAGAGTTGCCGCACGCGTATCGATTCAACCAGCAGCTCCGGCGGCAGGAAACTGGATTTCTCGACTGGGACTGCTCGGTCGAAGGATTCGAGGGCATCCGCAGTCAGGACATTCTGCCCCTTTTGTGCGAACGCTTCGGCTTCGAATTCTTTGTGGGTTACGGCAATCTCGTCGATCCCTTCATTGATCGCAGCTTTGGCTGGAACTTCGACGCCGGCAAGGAGTGGGATCGCGCGTTTATCGATCGCGTGCACGCAGCGGATGAAGAGGGACTCGAGCAAGGCCGCCTCACACCGACGCACATGCTGGCGATCATGACCATGAATCCGCAGCAGAGGACGCGCACGTGGCAGGGCCGCACGCCGCAGGCCAGCATCCGCGTGCCCTGACTTTCGAGAGCAGCCTGATCCCGCTACCGGCGCAGTGCCGCCAGCGCCCGGCGCCCGAAGTAAAAGAGTCTGCGCAATCGGCTGCCACGCAACGCTTCGTTCGCGCTTTCCAGGCGAGCTTCGAGTGTGGTCAGGTCCCGGTAGAGCCGCTCGTTGTGCTGATCCCTGCGCGCCAGCAGCACGCGCAGTGCCTCGACGTGCTCGGCGTCGAGTGTCAGCCCCGGGCGAAAATATTCCGGCAGCGGACGATTAACGTAAATTGTCGAGTGCGGATCCGCGAGTTCTTCAAGCGGTCGCTCGCGCGTGTAGAAATACAGCGCGATCGACTTGCGCGACAGTTCGCCGCGCGCAGGCGGCAGCGCGATCCGCGCGAAGCCATGCCATGAGTATTCGTTGGTTTCGAAGATCACGCAGCGATTCAACAGGGGTGCGATCACGGTCACGCGGTCGTCGTCCGCACGTGGATCGGAATGCAGCTCGAGATTGCCGCCCCACTCGGCTTGCCACTCATGATTGAGATAGACGATGAGATTCAGCCGCCGGTGCCACGGCTCCAGCGGATGGCGGTTGAAATCGATATGCGGATCGAGGTCCTGGCCGCTGCGATTCTCGTGCGTGCCGCCACCGAAATAGTGCGGGTCGTACAGCAGGTCCGGAATCGAGGTGATGCGGCCAATCAACTCCAGGAAAGCAGCGGAGCGCACCAGATCGTCAAGCGCCTCGTAGGCACCTCCCAGCACGCGCATGCGTTCCACTGTCGATTTGAGCCCCGGCTTGCCCGCCTCGTTGAGCGCATCGCCTCGCTCGAACGCTGGAAACTGCGCCAGTAGATCCGCGGCAAATGCCGGCGACAGGAAGTTGTCCATCACGACGTGACGAAATGGTCGCGCCGCAGCGAAGCGCTCGGCCAGAGCCGTGCTGTCCCGGCGCACGCTCGGAGATATCAAAGTGTCGATCATTCGATGGTGGCGAGCAGCGCTTCGATGGCGGCGCGATCGCGGCAGGCGAGGAGCGCCGGCAGGCGCTGGCGCAAGCGCACCGGCGACAGCGCGCGCAGCGCCGCGCGCACTTCAAGCAAAGCCGACACACGCATGCTGAAATCGTTGAGGCCGAGCGTCAGAAGCAGCGGCAGATAGCGCGGGTCGCTGGCGAGTTCGCCGCACAACGTGACCGGCTTGCCGGCGCGCGCCGCAGCCTCGACCACGCGCGCGATGAGGCGCAACACCGCCGGATGCAGGGGGTCGTACGCGTCGCTGACCGCGTCGTTGTCGCGGTCCGCGGCCAGCAGGTACTGCACCAGATCGTTGCTGCCGATCGACAGGAAATCGAGTTCGCCCAGCAGATCGTCCGCGATCAACGCGGCGGCGGGAATCTCGATCATGCCGCCGAGCAGCACATCGTCTCCGACATCCAGGCCTTCTCCGGCCAGCAGCGCGCGGCAGGTGTCGAGAAGTCCGCGCGCCGCGCGCGCTTCCTCGATGCTGCCGAGCATCGGCAGCAGGATGCGCACTGGTCCGTATTGCGCGGCGCGCAGCATCGCGCGTAGTTGCGCCACGAAAATAGGCCGCCGCGCAAGCGACAGGCGAAGCCCGCGCAGTCCGAGCGCGGGATTGGGCTCCGGTGCAAGATCGAGTGCCGGCGATGCCTTGTCGGCACCGAGATCTAGCGTGCGCAAAGTGACGGGCTTGCCGCCCATTGCCACCACCGCGTCGCGATACACGCGGAACTGCGCGTCCTCGTCCGGCAGTCCGCCGTCGCGCAGGAACAGGAACTCGGTGCGGAAAAGGCCCACGCCACTCGCGCCGAGTCGACGGGCTTCGGCGATCTCCGCCGGCTGTTCCGCGTTGACGTGGAGCAGCACCGTGCTGCCGTCGGCGGTCAGCGTTTCCGCGCCGCGCAGGCGCCCGCGCTCGCGGCGGCTGCGCTGGGCTTCGCGCTGGTACAGGCGCAGTCGCTTGAGGTCGAGCGCGTCGGGATGAACGACCACCCGGCCGTGATCGGCGTCGAGCAGGAGCAGGTCGCCATCGCGCAGTTGCGCAAAGGCCTCGTGTACGCCGCAGGCCATAGGTGCGTAAAGGCTGCGCGCCATGATCGCGCTGTGCGCAAAGGTGTTGCCGCCGACGGTGATGAAACCGAGCGTGCCGTGCTGATAGAGGCGCACAAGCTCGGCCGGTCCGACCGTATCCGCGACCAGCAGTTCGCCGATGGGCGCGTCCCCGGTCTCGCCCGGCGCGCTGGCCCCGGCTCCCGCTTCAGCGCGCTTGAGCGCGGCGTACAGGCGCGCGATCAGCTGATCGAAATCGTCGCGTCGCGCCTTGAGGTAGGGATCCTCGACTTGGTCGAAGGCAGCCGCGAGCTTGTCGCGCTCGTACTTGAGCGCGGTGGTCGCGCGGATGCGCTCGCCGCGAATGCGCGCCAGGATCGAGCCGGTAAAGTCGGGATCGTCGAGGATCGACGCGTGCGCATCAATGAACTCGCCGAGCTCATCCGCGAGCGCTTGCGGGATGCGCTCGCGCACGGCGCGGAGTTGCGCGTGAGCTGTCGCGACTGCCTGGCTGAATTGCGCGGCTTCGACTTCCGACTCCTGCGCAGTCAGCACAGTTGTATCGACTTCGAAGCGCAGCGGATAAATCAGGCGTGCGCGTCCGAGCGCCATGCCGCGCGAGGCCATGGTGCCCGCCAGCTCAAACCGGGCGGGCACCGGGGCCTTCAAATCCGCAGGCGAATGCATCCGCCAGTGCGTCGATCGCCGCTTGCGCTTGCGGTCCTTCGGCGCGCGCGCGCAGTACCGCGCCCTGTGGAGCCGCGAGCATCATGAGGCCCATGATGCTCTTGGCATTGATCTCGCGGCCGCGCAGCGCGAGCCAGATCTGCGCGTCGAACGGCGCCAGCAGTTGCACCAGCCGCGCCGATGGCCGCGCGTGCAGACCGAGCGGGTTGACGACGGTGACCTCGATGGTCGTTTCAGGCTCTTGCATGATCGTTCACCACTCCGCCGTGCCCGCCGTTTTCCGCGACGGCATAGAGCTCGGTCAACGGCAGTTCCGCGTAGTTGATCACGCGCAGCAGCATCGGCAGATTGATGCCGGCGAGCCAGCGGTACGTCACGCCCTGATCGCCGAGACCCACCGCGATATTGGCAGGTGTCGCGCCGAACAGATCGGTGAGCACCAGCACGCCGTCGCCGGAATCCAGATCGTAGAGGCAGCGCGCAGCCTGCGCGCGCGTCGACTCCGCGCTTGGGCCATGGTCGAATTCAATGGTACGAAACTGCGCCGGCACGCTGCCGACGATCTGTCGTGCCGCGCCGAGCAGCGCGGATCCGATCGGCGCATGCGCGAGGATGAGCACGCCGACGCTCACTCAAGTTCCCGGTGGAAGGTATGCACGCGCGCATGGTGCGCACGGAAATGCGACGCCAGTGTTTCGGCGATAAACACCGAGCGATGGCGACCGCCGGTGCAACCAATCATGACCGCGAGACTGCGGCGCTGCTCCGTGTCTCCCGCATCGAGCGTGCAAGACACGAGCCCGCGCACGCGATCGATGAAGTCGGCCACGCCGGCGTGCTGTGCGAACCATTGCACGACGGCGGCGTCGCGTCCGCTCAGGACCCGCAGTTCCGGGATCCAGTGCGGATTCGGCAGACTGCGCGCGTCGAACACGAAGTCAGACTCGGCCGGCACGCCGCGGCGATAGGCAAAGGATTCAAACAACAGCATCACGGCGGCTTCAGAGCCGGCGAAAGCATCAAACAACTGCCGACGCAGCTGATGCACGTTGAGCGTCGAGGTATCGATGCGCAGGTCCGCGAGCGCCGCGAGCGGCGCGAGCAACTGCCGTTCCTCCGCGATCGCCTCGGCGAGGCTCACCTGCGTGAGCGGATGCCGGCGGCGCGTTTCGGCAAAGCGTTTCACGAGCGTGGAATCCTCGGCGTCGAGAAACGCCAACCGGTAGCGCACGCCGCGTGCGGCCAGATCGCCGAGAATCTGCGGCAGACCTTCGAGATCGTCGGGCCGGTTGCGCGCATCGACGCCGATCGCTAGCGATCGCGCGGCACCGCGCGTATCCGATGACGGTTGCGCCATGGCGGTGACCAGGTCTGGTATCAGGCGCGGCGGCAGATTGTCGACGCAGTAGTAGCCCGCGTCTTCCAGCGCACGCAGAGCGATGGTCTTGCCCGATCCGGACATGCCACTGATGATCACCAGCGCCGTGGCCGCGCGCGAAGCGCCTGCGGCAGCGGTCACTTCGCGCCCATCTGGTGCCGCAACTGGTGGGACTGGCGGTCCAGAAACGTCCGCGTGGGATCGGTGCCGGTGCCACGCAGCAGATGATTGCGCACCGCCGTTTCCAGCAGCACCGCGAGGTTGCGTCCGGGCGCGACCGGAATCACCACACGCGGAATCGCGACACCCAGCACCGGCTGCTCGTCGTGGATGCCGGTGAGCCGGCACATCGGATCGATGTGCGCGAGCGCGTCGATTGGCCCCAGTTCCACGATCAGGCGCAGATATTTGTTGCGCTTGACTGCCGTGTGGCCGAACAGCTCGCGCACGTTGAGGATGCCGAGGCCGCGCACTTCCAGCAGATCCTGGAGCATCTCGGGACACGTGCCGTCGATCACGTCCGGTGCGATCAAGGTGAAATCCGGCGCGTCGTCCGCGATCAATCGATGGCCGCGCGTGACGAGATCGAGCGCGAGTTCGCTCTTGCCGGACGAGGAAGGGCCGGTTATCAGCACGCCAATCGAATACACCTCGACAAACACACCGTGCAACGTGGTGCGCCGCGCGAGCTGGCGTGCGAGGTGGTAGTGCAGATAGGTTTCAAGTTCACGACCGGACGCCGTCGACACCCACACCGGCGTGTCGGTGGCTTCGGCGGCAGCAGCGAGATCGTCCGGCAATGGCTGGTTGCGCGTCGCGATCAATGCCGCCGGCTTTTGTTCGAGGATGCGCGCGAGGGTCTCGGAGCGCTGCCGCGATTCAAGACCATCGAGGTACGCGAGTTCCTCGGTGCCGATGATCTGCACCTGATTCGGGTAAATGAGATTGAGATACCCCACCAGCGCCGGTCTGCTTTTGCGGCGCGAGTCCGCATCGATGGGCCGGTCTGCGCCGCCGAGCCCGCCCGCCCAGCGCAGCTCGAGCCGCTCGCTGACCTGGTCGAACAACTCGCGCACACTGAGCGTGCGCGGGGTTTCGCTTGCGGCCCGTTTCTGCATGGCGCTTTATCGGGCCGCCACGTTTCAGGCGCCGTGGATGACGCGCGCCTCGCGCGTCACGGCGCGCTGGTGATCGGTCACCTTGTCCTTGTGCTTGCGCACCTGCGTGTCGAGCTTGTCGATCAGCGCGTCGATCGCGGCGTACATGTCTTCGGCGGCGGCATCGGCGTGCACGACCTTCTGCGCAATGGTGACCGTGGCTTCGGCCTTGTGCATCAACTTCTCGACGCCCAGCACCACGTTGATATCGATCACGTGATCGAAGTGGCGCAAAATCCGCTCGAGCTTGGCGGTGACGTATTCGCGCAGGGCCGGCGTGACTTCCATCTGCTGACCGGAGATATGTAATTGCATCGAAGCCTCCTTGGGATTCATGGAACCGCGAAGTTCGATCTTCGCGGGCGGCGGTTGCAGCTGAGGTGAAGAAGCGATCGGTTCAGCGCGAACGGCACGTGCATCATGCATGCCGGCAGCGTTCGCTGGATGAGGGGATGCGCATGCCTTCACGGTATTTTGCCACGGTGCGCCGCGCCACCGCGATGCCTTCGTCGCCGAGCAGG
>JBKJND010000224.1:0-6786 GCA_046596095.1 Ahniellaceae bacterium
AAGTACGAATACATGCTGGCAAGATTGATGATCTTGCCGCGTTTTCGCTTGGCCATGGATGTCGCCGCGAGCTTGGAAAGCAGGAAGCTGGCGTGCAGATTCGTCGCCATTACCGTATCCCAATCGGCTTCAGATTCGTTGAGTACACCTCCGCTGACGACGGCGACGCCAGCGTTGTTCACAAGCACATCGACGCCGCCCAGCTCGCGCTCAACCTTGGCCATCGGGGTACCGGCGATGGCATCACATCTTGACGTGACTGAACGAACTGCGTTGGCTGACGCGATGGCCAAGGTTGAGCGCGAGCTGGGCGTCGTCGATGTGCTCGTGAATAACGCTGGCGTCGCTGTCGTCAGCGGAGGTGTACTCGACGAAACTGAAGCCGATTGGGATACGGTAATTGCCACGCATCTGCATGCCAGCTTCCTGCTTTCCAAGCTTGCGGCGACATCAATGGCCAAGCGCAAACGCGGGAAGATTATCAATCTTGCCAGCATGTATTCGTACTTCGGCGCAGGTGCGCTTCCGTCATACAGCGCGGCCAAGGGCGCCATCGTGCAGCTGACCAAGTCCATGGCCATAGAACTTGCGGCTCACAATATCCAGGTCAATGCCATCGCGCCCGGTTGGATCGCAACGGAGATGACAGCGATGGTGCGCGACATCCCCGACTGGTCGGAATTCAACAAGATGATTCTTGCCCGCACACCCGCCGCTCGATGGGGTGAGGCCGACGAAGTTGCCGGCGCAGCCGTCTTCCTCGCGTCCGGCGCCGCCGATTTCATCACAGGCGCGACACTACCGGTCGACGGTGGATATTCTGTCTACTAAGGCTGCTGGGGAAGCCGAGACTAACCAGTCGTCCAAGAAGCGTTGCTTCGCAGCGCCGCTTGACTTCAGTGTTGGGCCGAGCCTGGCCCGCACACTTCTCTGGAGGTTTTCATGAGCAGTAATCTCGACGTGGTGCGCGGTGTGTATCAGGCCTTTGCTGTCGGTGACATTCCGTCAGTCCTGGCGGCTCTCTCTCCCGACGTGCGATGGACGGAGGCTGAAGGAGGCCCTTATGGCGGAGTCTCAGTTGGTCCCGGCGCAGTGCTTGAAAACGTCTTCATGAAGATCGGCGCAGAGTGGGATGGGTTCGCGGCAGTTCCTGGCGAGTTCGTCGTGGACGGTTCGACGGTCGTGGCGCTAGGTGAGTACAGCGGCACTTACAAGACAACGGGCAAGAGCTTCAAGGCCCCGTTCGCTCATGTCTGGAAATTTGACGGGGGAAAGGCAGCGTCATTTCATCAGTACACCGACACAGCCTTGCATCTGCGCCCGTTGCAGCCTTAGGCCCGCGAACCGTTCGCAGCAAGAAATTCCCATCGGAGCGTCCATGAAGAAGCTGATGTCGATCATTGTTCTGATTGCGGTCGGACTGCTGGGTTACGGCCAACTGGACGGGCCGCACGACAGGGGGGCGCGGACTCGAGAGCAGGGTGAGAGGAATCGCGAGGTAACCGCTGGCGAACGCGCGACGGAACGCAGTGAACGACCCTTACCTCCTGACCCTGACGGGCAAGAACAAGCGGGTCAGCTTGAAGGTAGCGGCGTCGTGGTGAAGGTGCTGGCCGACGACAACGATGGCAGTCGGCATCAGCGCTTCATCCTGCGGCGCGAATCAGGCGGCACCGTACTTGTCGCGCACAACATCGACGTTGCGCCGAGAATCCCCGAGCTCAGGCAAGGCGACACGGTCGCGTTCTTTGGAGAGTTCGAATTGAACTCGAAAGGTGGCGTGGTGCACTGGACGCACCACGACCCCGCCGGCCGGCATGTGGCGGGCTGGTTGAAGCATGAGGGCCGCACCTACCAATAGTTGCGACGCAGCTTGCGCATGCGATGCGAATCATCCGCCGCGCGGACGGAGGTTCCGGCTTCCAGTGTCGTTCACTCGAAACCGTTCGCGAACACGACGTCGTTTGGAATCGCTGCGCGGCATGCGGGCCCACCGGCTTTGAGCGTGATGTCGTCGATGCTCCAGCCGTCGCGCACTTGGGAATTATCGCTGGTGAAACGGAATCGAACTTGCGCCTCGGTGCCGCCGGCGAGTTGTGGCGCCGCAATACGAATTTGCTGCCATTGCGGTTTGTTGTCGCAGCGATGAATCTCGATCCAGGTGCTGCCCGCACCTGCAGCGCTCGTTCGCACCTCGACGATTCCGAAATCAAACCCGGCCTCGGTGTCGCAACGCGCTTCGAACGACAACACTGGATTCTCGTAGCCAGTGAGGTTCGTCGCGGGTGAGGTCATGGTGATGTTGCGACCGTTGGCGTAATTGCCACCTGGGCTGTCGGTGAAATAACGACTGGCGTGCCCTGCATCGGCGTTGACAATCGCCCAGGGCGATTGCAGCGTCCAACCTGCGGCAGCGCCTTCCGCATCCTCGCCCAGCAATGTGCACAAGGGCAGCAAGGCAAAGTCGCGGGCGACTACGCCGCCGCCCGTGACCACGATTCCATCGACGGCAACGGATTCGTATTCGTCGGCGCTGACTTCGAAGCGATGCGTGCCGGGCGGCAAGCGCCGCAGGTATGCGCCGTCGCTGCCGCTGCGCGAAGTGAATCCGCTGGCACGGACTTCCGCTGCGATGGGCGACTGGGTGCGTGAGTTGCGCACACTGCCGGAAACGGTTCCGATGTCTGCAGGCGCGCGTATATCGGCGAAAGCGGCGGCAACGGGGCCGGCCGATCCCGACGCATCGCGTCCTTGCAGATAGATGAGGTGTTTGCCGAGCCCGAGACCTGCGCCTGAGACATTCGCGGCGACCGCTTCGTTGGCCTCGTCGAACGCGCCGTCGCTGGCGGTGGCGACAATCGGACTTGCTCCGACTTGCCAGGGCGCTTGTTGCACATACACGTTGGCGTTGGTCACAACGTGGCTCGGTTCAGTGCCGCCGAGCGACTGATTGAAGCGCGTGTCATCGAGCGTACCCGAAACCGTGAAGGCTTCGCCCGGCAGGCTGATGTCGGGTGTAATCGCGACTTCTCTCGCTTCCGGTCCCGCGGGCAACTGGTAAGGCGCGCGCGCGACGCGCAATGCGTAACGCAGCGCGGCAAAATTGTCCGGGAAAATGGTCGACTCGAATGCAGCGCACGATTCGAAGAACTGGTTGCCGAGTTCGAATGTGTAAGCAGCGAGTCCGAGTTCACCGTATGCGAAGTCGTCGGTGGTGCCGTCGGTCACGTACAGGTCGACGGCTTGCTGCGGCGCGTAACCGTTGAACCAGGCGAAGCGTCGGCCGAGCGTCTCGAGCGCAGGTCCGTTCGGGGGAATCTGAGTGGTGTAACCCCACGGCCACAGCACCAGCTTTGAATAGCTGTGCACATCGAAAAAGATGCCGCTGGTGTCGGCGGGTGCCGCGTCCGCAGGCAGTGGACCGCGATTGTCCGCAAACTGGCTGCGCACGTAGTTGACGACGGCTTGTGTCTCGGGTTCGGAACTTGTCGAAGGACCACGGAAGGTGTCCCTACAAGGGTCGCCGCTCGATCCTCCGTGCGCGCCCCATTCAAACGGATAGTTGCGGTTGAGATCTGCGCCCGGCTTCGTCGTCGGACAATAATTGGTATTAGTGTTCTTGCGCCAGCTCACGCCTTGCTCCGCGCGCTTGCGCCCATCGGGATTCGACTGCACCAGCACATGCAATTCCTGGTGATCGAGCAGCCATGTCGCGTCAGCGTTCTCCCCGTAGTTGGCGAGAAGCCACTCGACAAGGCGCAACCCGACTTCGACGGGCGTGTACTCGCGCGCGTGGATGCCGGTCATGAGGAAAACTTTCGGTTTGATTCCGACGATGTTCGCGTTGGTGAGCTTGATCACACGCAAATCCTCGCCACCGCCGACTGCTCCGCTGCTGCGCTCCCAGCTGTCGCCGATGTCGACAACGCGCACCAACTGCGGGTATTGCGCAAGCAGCGCGTCAAAACGCGCGCTGGCTTCGACGACCGTGCGATAGCACGGAAAGTTGATGATGCCCGCGAGTGGTCCCGGAACGCTGGACTTCGCGCCGCGTTGCGCGGCCGTCGCCGCGTCATCGATCTCGAGGTTGAGTCCTTCCGCGCGGAGCTGCGCAAGCTCGGCACGATCCGCTTCGAAGATCACGAAGCCCTTTTCCTTCGCGATCAACAGATGCGAATGGCGCCTGGCGAGTTCAGCGATGACGGACTTGTCGCGCGTTTGCACGCGCGCGATCGCGAGTTCATCGTCCGGAACATCGGCCGCGCACAGAGGCGCGCACGCCAGCAACAGTGTCAGAGTGACGGCAAGTAGTGTGCGCACGGTTGTCGCAGGCGGAAAAGACCCGGCATCATGCCAGCAAAGCGCCGGCTCGGCGTTAAGGTGCGCCGCATTGCGCTTTCGACGCGGCATTTGCGCTAGTCCTGGGCGATAGGCCACGCCGGGACGTGGCCAGTGGCGACATGCTGGCGCGCGGACTCGGTGTTGAGATGCGAGTCGTCGAAAAAAATGTCGGCACCAAACGCGCGCAGGAACGGACCCTTGTCGCGACCTCCCAGAAAGAGTGCCTCGTCGATGCGCACGCCCCAGTGGCGCAAGGTGAGGATTACCCGCTTGTGCGCCGGCGCAGAGCGCGCGGTGACGAGTGCAGTGCGCAGAGGCGAAGCTTCGGCGGGAAATGCGGACTGGATGCGGTGCAGCGCTTCGAGAAACCCGCGGAATGGACCGACAGGAAGCGGCTCGTCGCCACGTTCGCGCTCGTGCTTCGAAAACGCTTCGAGACCTTCGCGTTGGCTGACCGCTTCCGACTCGCCGCCAAACACCACGGCGTCGCCGTCGAACGCGATGCGTAGTTCGCTCGTATCGCGCGTTGTTGCCGACGACGGCAACACGGTCGCTGCAGCGACACCGGCGGCCAGCGCCGCGCGCACGTCTTCCGCGTGCGTCGAGAGAAATAGCTGCGCACCAAAAGGCTGGATATAGGGAAACGGCGGTGCGCCGCTTGTGAACGCAGCGCGCACGATGTCGAGTCCGTGTTGCTCGACCGAGTTGAAGATGCGAAGCCCGGTATCGCCCGAATTGCGCGACAGCAAAATCACTTCGATGTGCGGGCCCTGATTGCGACCAGTGTTGAGCGCCAGCAGTTTGCGTACCAGCGGAAACGCGATGCCGGGGCCAAGCGTCTCCGATTCGTGTTCGATCTGATAACGGATGTACGCATCGAGCCCGTCACGCTCGAACAGCGCGTGCGCGTCGTCGAGCGCGAACAACGCGCGCGAGGAAATCGCTACGGTGAATCGTTCTTCGTCTCGCGCGGCTACCGGCTCAACGTCCATTGAAGCTGTCGAGAAACAGCCAGTCGCCGATTACGTCTAGCGCCGCCTTGACGTCGAGTCGGCCGTGACCGAATACTGCGTTGGGCACCGACGTACCGGGGAAATTGCCGCAGGTCTGCGTGCTCGTGCGCGGTGCCGCCGTCGATTCCAGCACGGAGCGCACGCGGTCGGGGTGATTGGCGAGCCAAGGGTGGCGCGATACCAGCAGCGCGACGGCGCCGGCAACGTGCGGCCCGGCCATGCTGGTGCCACTGATCGTGCCGTAGGCATTGTTGCGGAAGGACGACCGGATGCTCGAACCCGGGGCGGATATCGCGGGCGCGAGTCGATCCCCGACCGGGCCGCGACTCGAGAAACCGGAGATCGCGTCGGGAATTGCACTGGTGGTCGAGCCGACGGAAAACGATACAGCGAGCGTGGCGGGAGGATCGAGCACGGTGCTGCATCCCGAGCCCGAATTGCCGGCGGAAACCACGAACACGATGCCGAGATCGAGCAAGTTGCCGATCGCAATTGCCATCAGCGCATCTGTCTGCGCAGTACAACCTTCGCTGGCGGGACAACCCCAGGAGTTGTTGATGACGTGCGGCGCAAGATCGGGGCGCGGGTTGTTGCCTTGCGCGTCGGTGGGCGCTGCAAAAAACTGCATGCATTCGATGTAGGTGGACGGCGTGCCGTTGCCGCGCTCCATGTTGCGACAACCAATCCAGCGCGCTTGCGGGGCGACGCCGATCTGGTTCGCACCGCCATCGGTGCCGGCCATCGTCCCCATCGTGTGGGTGCCGTGATTGTTGTCGTCGCAGGGCGCGGCGCTGTCGAGGCCGCAGGGATTGGTGCCGCTGCCGATCAATGAGTGGATCGAGTCGTGCCAGTTGTACCCATGGCTCGCCTGCTGAGTCTGGGCATTCCAACCGCGGTACTGGTTCTTGAGCGCCGGGTGATCCCACTGGTAACCGGTGTCGGCGCCCGCAACGACGGCTCCTGCGCCCAGCACACCGGCTGCCCACGCTTCGGGTGCGCGAATGCGGTTGATGCCCCACTCGATTGCGTTGATGGCCTTCGGGGCCGCCTCTTCGACTGGTTGCGGATCGATGCCGCGAACCGTTGGATCGCTGGCGAGGAAGCGCACGTCGGCGCGCGAGGCAAGCTCAGCGAGCGATCGCGCCGGCACGCGTGCCCAGATCGCGTCTGCAATCCAGTAGTTGCGATGAGCGTAGCGACCCCTCTCAAGCCAGTTCACGACATCGCCGGCCGCTCTTGCAAAAGTCGCCCGTTTGTCGGCTACCCATTCGGCTTTGCCGAACACGCCCGCGTTCGGCTGATTGCTGGAGACCGCGGGCAAGGCGATCAACACATCCACCATCCGGTCATCGGGCGTCACCGCCGCCAGTGTGGAATCGAGCCGTGCGAGTCGTGTCTCTGCGTCGGGTTCGATCGCCGCGTACGCGGTCGC
>JBKJND010000238.1:0-5091 GCA_046596095.1 Ahniellaceae bacterium
ATCTTGACCGCGGCGTCCGCCAGGTCGCGGATGATCGTCTCGACGTCCTTGCCGACGTAGCCGACCTCGGTGAACTTGGTGGCCTCGACCTTGACGAACGGCGCGTCGGCGAGCTGCGCGAGCCGCCGCGCGATCTCGGTCTTGCCGACACCGGTCGGCCCGATCATCAGAATATTCTTCGGCATGACCTCACGCCGCAGCTCGGGTTCGAGCTGCATGCGCCGCCAGCGATTGCGCAACGCGATGGCGACCGCGCGCTTGGCGTTGTGCTGGCCGACGATGTGGCGATCGAGTTCGGCGACAATTTGCTGCGGAGTCTGTGCTTGCATGGCTTCTTTGTCTGTGTTGTAGGTCAGGTCGCAGCAGCGACCTGACGGAATTTCGCGACGGTCCTGGGTCAGGTCGCGGCAGCGACCTGACCTACGGAACCGCGATCCTGCAGGTCTTCAGAGCGTTTCGATGGTGTGCGAATGATTGGTGTAAATACAGATGTCGCCGGCGATCTTGAGCGCGCGCTCGACGATTTCCAGCGCGGACAACTCGGTGCTTTCGAGCAGCGCCTTGGCAGCCGCCTGCGCGTACGGACCACCGGAGCCAATCGCGATTAGCCCATGCTCCGGTTCGAGCACGTCGCCGGCTCCTGTGATGATGAGCGAAGTGTCGCGATCGGCGACCGCGAGCAGCGCTTCGAGCTTGCCGAGACGGCGTTCCGTGCGCCAATCCTTCGCGAGTTCCACTGCGGCGCGCGCCAGTTGTCCGTTGTGTTTCTCGAGCTTGCCCTCGAACAATTCAAACAGGGTGAACGCATCGGCGGTCGCGCCCGCGAATCCGGCGAGCACGCCGCCATTCGCAAGCCGGCGCACTTTGCGCGCGTTCGATTTCATGATCGTGTTGCCAAGCGTCACCTGCCCGTCTCCGCCCAGCGCGACCTTGCCGTCGCGCCGGATCGAAACAATGGTGGTGCCATAAAACGTGTCAGGTCGATGTTGCATGAAGCCTCCGGATCGAAACAGCAATCTGGGGACGCCCCTTTGCGTTGCAAGCGGCGTGATCTACGCTCGTCGCAGCCGCGCCAGCGGGAAGATCTTCACTCGGAAGGTTTCTGATCATGAGCCTCGGCGAACGGCATATCCACGCGATCCGCAAGAAAGCCCGCAAAGGATTCCGCGGCTATCCCGTCGCCACGATCGCGTTTTACGGCCCAAGCGATCGAGTTGCGTCGAAGGTCGCGGTCGGAATCATCCTGGGCGAGGACCAGGACGCGGCGTTTCTCGAGCGCTGGTTCTCGCAGGGGTCCGACATCCGCAACGATCATGATGCCTTCGAGCAGGTACTTGAGTTTCTGCGCAATCACGCTGCGAAAAGCGTTGCGATTACTGCGGGCATCATTGGCTGTCCGCACGAGGAAGGCATCGACTATCCCGACGGTGAAAGCTGCCCGCAGTGCCCTTTCTGGGCTCGCCGCAATCGCTGGACTGGGGAGACCGAGCATTGAGCAGCGACGCAAGCGCAGTCCTCTGGGCCAGTACGACGAAGCCTCACCGGAGCATGCAGGGGCGATGGCTTTCAGTCCTGCTGCTGGTCGTCGTGTGCGCGGGTTGCGCGCCCACGCGATCGGCCCAGGACCCGATGTGCGTCCTGTTTTCGATTGACTACGTTTTCGTGTCGCACCACCTCCAGCGTGCAAAGTGGCTGCACGCAGACGGCGGACATCCAGGGCACGACCTTATTCTCCTGAAAGCCGCGCTTCTCTATCGGTATTTACTGGGCGCGTTGCCTGCGGGCGAGGGCTTTCCGGTGAGCGGGCCGATGTACGAACCCAATGCAAAGTTCGCCGACCCGTCGCCCGTCAGCCGTGAACTCGATGCGCAAGAATCTTTGGCTTACACGTACAGCACGAGTCGCGTGGCCGGCGTCCTGGCAACCCTTGCGGACGATTCGAGCGCGAGTAGCTGCATCGCCAAGGGCGAGTTCAAAGGGGTCGAACTGTACAGCTGGCGCGGCGCCGAGAACCGGTGGCAGTTTGCGTTGGTGCCCGGTACGAACCGCGAGAAATCCGAGCAAGAGGTCAAGTCGGAAGCTGCTTGCATCCACACACTGCCGCAAGTTCGACGAATACTTTCGGAGCTTGACGGAAAAGACGAGGTGTTCTGGATCGAGCGGCGTTCCATGCGTTTCGAACTACCGTCGCCCACCACCGTTGCCAACGTCAGCGCCGCTGCAACCAGTGGCGGCTCGCAACTCCATGTCGTACGGGAACCGCAAGCAACCGACGAGCGCCAATGACGGTTTCGACACGGGTGCTTCGCGCTGCCGCGCCCGGCGTGAACTTGTGCAGGAGCGGCGCAAGCCGCGTTCGAATCGCACGCGGAAGCGCAAACATCGCGGCTTGCGCCGCTCCTACAGGCAGAGCGCGCTCGCGGCGCGTCGGTGAGTCAGTTCGTGGTTGCGCACTCGCCGGGTTGGGCGACGTCGACGCCCGCGCTGCTGGCCTGACACGCGCTGCCGTAAGTCTTGCCGTCGCAGCCGCAGACCGGGTCGTATTGCATCGTGCACGCTTCCGGTCGCGGTTTGCACGTGCCTTGCATGTCCGCGTGACCGCAGACCGATCCCTCCGGGTAATCACACCACTGTCTCGCATTGCACTGCACGCCGGCGATGCCGCCGCAGACGTCAGCTGTTGAAGGTGGATCTTGCGGCGGCGGACGCTCCACTACGGAGCTGCAAGCTCCGAGCGCCGTCAGCGCGAGGGCAAGCGCAAGGGCAATTCGCTGGATCATGACGAGTCTCCGATCGGGAACGCTTCGCCGCGACACTGCCAGCGCAGCTTGAAACTGGCCCTGAACTCAGCTCGCGGCTCGTGTTGATGTCAGAGCGCAAACCGTGGGGTCACAAACGGTGGAGTCAGGTCTTGTAATGCCATATGTCAATACAAGACCTGCCCCCGTCGATCCCGACCCCGTCGATCCCCGTCGACGAGGCGAGGACATCAGGCGAACGCGAGTTTGGCGGCGGCGATGAGGAGGACGACAGCGAGGGCGCGGCGGAGGTGCGGGATGGGCAGGATGCCGCGGCCGAATTGGGTGCCGACGAGTGCGCCGAGTGCCACTGCGCCGAGCCACCACGGTAGGGCATCGGGCAACGTCACTTCGCTGATCGCGATTGCGGAGAGGCCCGAGATCGAGTTGGCAAGCACGAACAGCACCGATGCGCCGGCGGCGATGCGGGTGGTGGCGAAGCGCGCGAAGATCAGCACCGGTGTCAGGAAAATCGCGCCGCCGGTGCCGGTGATGCCGGCGATGAAACCAATCAAGGCACCGATGGCAAGAGCAAGCCAGAGTGGCAGCGCGCGCAGTGGTTTGCCGATTTCATCGGAGCCCGCGGCGGGTGCGGTGCGCCAAAGCTCAATCGCACTCAACATCAAGACGATCGCGAGAATTCGCTGATACCGGGTCGGATCGAGGTGGAGCGACGCGCCGAGATACGCCATCGGCGCCGAGGCCACGATCAGCGGCAGCACGAATCGCCAGGGAACGAGACGCGCACGCGCGAAACGGAAACTGCCGATCGAAGCGACCAGTACGTTGAGCGCGAGCGCGGTCGGCCGAATCGTCGCGGCGGGCAACGACAACAGCGCCATCGCGGCGATGTAGCCGGAGCCGCCGCCGTGGCCGACGGACGAGTACAGCGCGGCGACCAGAAAGAACACGCCGGCGAGCAGCCATTCGAGCTCGCTCAAGGCGAGAATTTCCGTCGCGCAAGTGTTAGAGGCGGGAATCGTCGCGCCACTGACGCGACCCGCCAAACGATGCCAGGCATCACGGCTTGCGTCGCGCGCGCGGATGCGCCGCATCGTAGACGCGTGCAAGATGCTGGAAATCGAGGTGCGTATAAATCTGCGTGGTGCCTATGTCTGCGTGGCCGAGGAGTTCCTGCACCGCGCGCAGATTGCCACTCGATTCGAGCATGTGTGAGGCGCAGGCGTGTCGCAACAGATGCGGATGCAGGCGCCGGCCTTCGCCATGCTTGCGCGCCCACAAGGTCAGACGCGCCTGTACCGAACGCGGCGAAATCGTGGCGCCACCGCGGCCGGCAAACACCGGATTGTTTGAGGTGTGCGGCGTCTGCGCGCACCACAATCCCAAGCTCACGAGCGCCTGCATGCCGACCGGCACCACGCGTGTTTTCGCGCCTTTGCCGACAACGCGCGCGAAACCGTTCTCGAGGTCAAGTTCACCCCAGCGCAGCGTGCAGACTTCGGCGAGACGCAAGCCGGAGGAATAGACGAGTTCGAACAGCGCGCGGTCGCGCACCGCGAGGCGGCTGTTGTCCTCGGCTTCGAGTAGCGCTTTCATCTGGTCCGCGTCGGGCACCTGCGGCAAGCGTCGTGGTGCTTTGGGTGCACGCAGTCCGGCAGCGACGTTGGCCTTGATCTCGCCTTCGGCCGCTAGCCACGCGAGCAGCGAGCGCACAGCTGAAAGTCGGCGCTGCAAGGTGCGTGGCGCGTGTCCTGCGCGATTGCCGGCGGCGACGAACGCGCGCACTTGTTCGGTGTTGAGCGTGGACCACGTGGTGTCCGACGATTGCTTGTCGATGAGCGCATCGAAGCGCGCGAGGTCATCGGCGTATGCGCTGAGAGTGTGTGGACTCATGCGGCGTTCGACGCGCAGGTAGTCGAGATAGCGTGCGATTGCGGCTGCGCGGTGGGTAGTCATTTGGTGCGTCGCCCAAACGGGCGAAGAGCAGCGGCGCATAGCGCCGCTCTACAAAAACGAACCTGGAGCAATCGATGCCGTTGTAGAGCCGGACTATGTCCGGCTGCTGTTGCTCGGCTGCAGTGCTCACGCATCGACCGGGCGGGCATCGGCGGCGAAGCGTTCGAGGCCTGCGGCGAGCGCGTCGGCGATGAGCTTGAGGAACAACGTGCCCATGCCTGGATGGAAACGATTGGGGTCGAGGCTGCCGACCGCAACGAGTCCGTGACCTGGCACCGGGATGAGCGCGCTCGACTTCACCTGGGAAGCGCGCTCACCGAACAGCAAGGTCATCTGATCGCTGGCGTGGCGACCGCACTGCGCTTCACCGCGCGCA
>JBKJND010000360.1:0-3248 GCA_046596095.1 Ahniellaceae bacterium
AGGCAAGCGCCTGCGTGGCTGCCAGAATGAAATCGGTCGTGATGAGCTGCGATGCCGCGAACGGCAAGATCATCGTCGCGTACATGACCGCAGCAGCCACGCGCGACTCGGGTATCAAACGCCGCGCGATCAACCAGGTGAGCCACACGCAAGCCAGATACGCAAGGGCTGACGGCAGCCGTGCGGCCCACGCGTTCTGCCCAAACACGGTGACACTCGCTGCGATGGCCCAATAGGTGAGCGGTGGCTTCGTCCAGTGGGCGACATCGTCGTTGCGATGCGGATGCACCCAATCGCCACTGTCGAGCATGTTCAGAGCGACGTTGATGTAACGCCCTTCGTCGGGATCAAAGACCCCGCGCAAGCCCAGAAACGCCAACGACAGTGTTGCCGCCAGAAGAACGAGTGCCCAGGGGGCGCACGCCGCGGCGCTAAACCGACCATCAGATCGACTAGACATGAGCAGGCATTGCGAACGCGGCCAGGGTCGGAATTGCCCACAAGCGCCGCCAGTCGCGAAAACCTGCTCCACCGCATGCAGCGTACAAAGTTGTCACGGACAGCACTCGCCGACAGTTACCTGCAAAGCGCCGCGCCTCAAGGAAGGAGCTGTCGACGCTTCGTCTTTGCCGCCCGGGCTGGCGAAGCCCTCCCCCGGTCGTTTGAAGTAGAGGAGATATCCGCCGAGCGCCGTAAGCCAGCAGATCACCGCTGTCCATACATCGTGAGAAAAGAAATGGGCACCCCGCAACTGTTGTCCAAAACCGAAAGTCGCGCCTGCGAACACGCCGACCGCGAGGCCGGTCCACCGAAATCGCGGTCGCGTTTCCAGGAAAAAGAAGTACAGGGCGAACCATGCGTACCCAGCACTTGCATGCCCGGCCGGAAAACAGGATGCGTGGGGCATGTTCGGCGGACGCACTTCGAAAAATCCGACGAACGCCCTGTCACCACCATAGCGCAGCAAGTTCCATGGACAGTCCATGTCGGTTGCAGCCTTGAGCAGTCCCACGAATGCTGTCGCGAGGATCCACGTGACCGCCAGGTACGCGAGTGGTCGACGCCACTTGACCAGCCCTCTCCCGAAATGGCTCCAGCCGTACAAGCCGACAACGAGTAGCCAGACTGCGGTGCTGGCCCACTTGCCTCCGATGTGAATCAGGGACTCGGTGATTGGATGCCATCGCAGCGTCCAGGTACTTCCTTGCAATTTATACAAATGGTCTGCGAGCCAGAAATCGCCATGCAGAGGCATGAGAAGCGCACTGAGGCAAAGCGCCACTGCGAGTGGCCACCAGAAATGATTCCGAAAAAAATGTGCGCTACTCCAGGCGGGAGACGTCGGTTCCACCAGCCCCTGATCGACTGGGTCGCTCCGCGCAGGTCCACGGGTGCAAGAACTGGCGATTGAGCTGGACATCGCGCGAGCTTGGGAGGCAATCCGTAAATTCCCCCTCAGGTGATTCTCAAGCTATCGTTAAGCGACGCCGGTTCAGCGGTTGTTAGACTGCCGCAGCCGCAGACATGAACGCCGATCCCAACTCACTCAGGGTCCTTATCGTCGAGGACCAGCACGACCTCGCCGCGAACATCTGGGACTTCCTGGAGCGTCGCGGTCATGTCGTCGACCACGCCGCCGACGGCGCGTCGGGCTTGTTGCATGCCACTCGGAATCGCTTCGACGTGATCGTGCTCGACCTCGGTTTACCGCGGCTCGATGGACTCGCTCTCTGCGGCCGGTTGCGCGAGGCAGGCGATGGCACCCCGGTCCTCATGCTCACTGCCCGCGACACGCTCGAAGCCAAACTCAGTGGCTTCGCGCATGGTGCGAACGATTACATGGTCAAGCCCTTTGAACTGGCCGAGCTTGAAGCGCGCATACGTGCGCTCAATCGACGGGCCGCGCAACATCCGCGCACGCTGCTCGCAGCCGGTCCGTTGTCCTACAACGCCGACTCCATGCTTGCGAGTCGTGAGGGCAGGCGCATTGCGCTGACCAGAGCGCAGGGGCTGATTCTGGAATTGCTCATCCGTCGATCACCCGCGGTCGTGAGTCAGGAGACGCTTGCGGAACGCATCTGGGGCGACAAAGGCGGGGATTCCGCCGCGCTGTACACGCACGTCTATAGCTTGCGCTCGCTGGTCGACAAGCCGTTTGCAGCACAGCTGATCGAGACCGTACATGGGTTTGGGTACCGCCTGATCGCCGTGGATGACTAGGACGCTTCCCCTTCGCACCCGGGTGACGCTGCTCTACACGTTGATGGGCTTCGTCCTGAGTGTGCTGTTTGCGGGAGCTGTGGTGATCATTGCCGAAAATTATGAGCACGTGCTCGTGCGCGAAATCATGGTCAGCCAGGTGCAGGACTATGCGGCACGTCTCGAGCGTGACCCGGCCACCGTGCTTCCGCGGTCCACGCGGCTCAGTGCATATCTGCGTCGTCCCGACGGCACGGGCGAAGTTCCCTCCGTACTCGCGCTGCTGCCGCTGGGCATACATGAGGCCAAGTCGGCGAATGAAGAAGGCATACACAGGGCCGTTTTCGACACGGGCTCGGGGAGGCTGTACGTCACCATCAACCTCAAGGACATCGAACAACTCGAACGCTATCTCAGCGGCATTCTCGTGACAGTGGTTTTACTCGGTACCTTGGTCAGTGCCGGGCTCGGTTGGTTGTTGTCCACTGCCGTGATTCGTCCGATCCGTCGCCTGGCCGACGTAGTACAGGGCTTGCCGAGCCGTCCACTGCAGACCGAGCTTGGGCGCGATATGCCGCGCGACGAGTTGGGACGCCTTGGCACCGCCATCGACGAATATCAAAGCCGGCTGCTTGCGGCTGAAGAATCCCAGCGAACTTTTTTTGCCGACGCGAGCCACGAACTTCGAACTCCGATTTCCGTCGTCCAGGGCGCGGCGGAACTCCTGCTGGAAGATAGCCAAGCCGATCCCGGCATGCGGTCGCGGGTCGCTCGGCTCGATAGGGGAATAAGGGAATTATCCGAGTTGCTCGATGCGCTCCTGCGCGTAGCGCGGGCGCGACCTGCCGCGAGCGTTCCGGTGGCGTTGCACGAGTGGCTGAGTACATGCCTGTCAGGTGCAGATTCGATCAAGGACGGCACGGTACAACTCACCGTGAATGGTCCTGGCGAGCCCTGCGAACTGCCTGCCGGAGATGCGGAACTCGTAATCCTGGGAGTGGCCCGTCGACTCCTGCCTCCGGGACGCGCGGGGCTTCTCGACGTGTCAG
>JBKJND010000042.1:0-5321 GCA_046596095.1 Ahniellaceae bacterium
ACATCGCCCCTCGGTGATAACGACGCGGGAGTCGCACGACCGTCGCCGTTGTAGAGCCGGACTATGTCCGGCTGCTGCTGGGCAGAGGCGTCACGCAAGGGCAGCGGCGCATAGCACCGCTCTACAACAGCAGTGCGGAGCCATGCATGCGTACATGGCATTACAGGCATTTTTTCAGGCGAGCGAGGACTTCGGCGCGGGTGGAGCTGTCCACCGGACGCGCCAGGGAGTCGCGCACCAGGTTGCTCCACTGCACATCTGCTTGCTGCAGCAATTCGCAGCTTTTGGAATCGCGACTACCCTCGCCAACGTAGGCGAGGTTGCCCAAGGCGATCGCGACGTCGCGCCGATTGGTCGCGTTGGCGGTTTGTTGCTGCGACTGGCGGCGCAGCGTCAGCGCCTCGCGCAGGAACGGTTCGGCGTTGGTGTTCTGCTGCGCCTGGACATGGATGAGACCCGCCTCGGTCAGCGCGTTGCCGAGATCGCGGATCGACTCTGCGTTTTCCGGTTGCAGGGTCAACAACGCGCGCGCCGACTGCACCGCGCTGCGCAAGTAAACACCGGCCTTGTCGTACATCTTCTGCTGCGCCATCGATTCGCCGAGCTTGCGCGTTGTGAGATACACCGAGCGCTGCGCACGAATGTCCTCGCTGTCGCTGGCGGCCATGGCCTGCGCCTCCTTCGCGGCCTCTTCGTAAATCGACTGCGCCTGCGCAAAGTCTCCCGCTTCAACGTGATGCTCGCCGAGCTTGATCAGCAACGTCAGGTGCGTTTGCAGATATTCGTAACGTGGCGCCTCCGCGGCGATCAGGCGATCGAGCAACGCGCGCGCTGCGGTCAGGTCTCGCAGAGAATCTTCTGGTTTGCCGAGCCACGCCAGCGCATCGCCGCGACGCAGCAGACAGCGCGCCCGCGTCAGCGCGACCTGCGCGCCTTGCGGTCCGGTTTCCGCCTCGCCCAGAATCGGAATGCAGGCCACGTCGTATTGCTTGAGCGCAACGTCGAGCTTGTCTTGCCAGAAAGCGCTGTCGCCGATGCCGAGGCGGGCTTCCACTTCGGCCAGTTTGAGTACCAGCGAATCCCCGGATTGCCTGAGTCCAGTGAGAAGCGCGAGCGCGTTGGTATAGGCCTTGTCGGCGCCTGCCTGATCGCTGGTCCAGAACAGCACATGTGCGAGATTGAGGCTCAGCAAAGCACGCTGCTTCGACAGGGTCGGCACGTCGGCGCCGAGCTCGGCGGCCTTGTCGAGTGCGGTCGCCGCCGCGGCGTAACTGTCGAGCGAGCCCTTGATGTCGCCGAGATTGGCGAAGTTGGGATTGCCCTGCACGTCGCCGGTGCGGCGATACGCTTCCGCCAGATCGAGCAACACACCCGGCTCGCGGCTGTCGACGCTGGCAACGCGGTCAAGATGCTTGAGCGAACGTTCGATCAACTGCCGGCGCACCGCGAGCGAGCCCGGCATATGCGCGACCGCGTCGTAAATGTCGTAGATGAGGCCGTGCGTGAACTCGCGCGACGCCGCCAGATGCGCCTCGGCGCGCAAGCGTTGCTCCGCAGCGTCGCGATACTGCTGCACGGACAACACCAGGCCGATCACGAGCGCGCTGAACACCAACACCGTGGCCGCCAGTCCCCAGACATGTCGTGCAATGAAGCGGCGCGCGCGATAGGCGCGATTGCCGGAGGCTGCAGTGACCGGTAATTTCTGTTGATAGCGGCGCAAATCGCTGGCGACTTGCTGCGCGGTGCGATAGCGCTCCTGCGGTTCCTTGCGCAGTGCCTTTAGCGTGATGTCGTCGAGATCGCCGCGCACGATGCGCGCACGTGCGGGGTTGGGTGCGTCGAGCAAGCTGCTGGGTTTCACCGGCTCGTCGTTGAGCACGCGCAGGCCAAACGCGAGTGGCGTGGAGTCGGCGTAGTCGTGCGGCAACTTTTCCGACAGCAATTCGAAAAAGATCACGCCGAGCGAATACACATCGCTCAGCGCCGACAGCGGATCGCCGCGGAACTGCTCGGGGCTTGCGTACTGCGGCGTGTAGGCGACCAGCTCGGTGTGCGCGGCGCCGCCGTCTTCGACCAGCAGGCGCGCGATGCCGAAGTCGAGCAATTTGACCACTCCGTCGTTGCGCACCAGCACGTTCGCGGGCTTGAGGTCGCAGTGCACGACCAGCTGGCTGTGCGCGTAGGCCACCGCATCGCACATGGCGATGCAGAGCTCGACGCACTCGGCGACCGAACGGCCGCGCGCGTACTGATCGATCGGCACGCCCTCGACATATTCCATCGCGAGGTAAGGCCAGCCCTCGTCGCTCAATCCTCCGTCCACAAGTCGCGCGATATTGGGATGATCAAGGCGCGCGAGCGTCTGACGCTCGCGCTTGAAGCGTTCGGTCGAACTCTCCAGCATCTCCGCGCGCACGATCTTGACGGCACCACGCTGGTTGAACGTGCCATCGGCGCGATCGGCCAGATACACCTCGCCCATGCCGCCGCGCCCGATCATCCTGACCATCTTCCACACGCCGACGCGGCGCCCGACCATCGAATCCACGCGCGAGGCGTGTTCGCCGACGCCTGGCTGATTGGTCGTCGCACGCATCCACCACAGCGGATCGGAATCGGCGGCGCCGGGGCCCGTCACGCGCGTGCGATCAGGCTCGCCGTTTTGCGTGCCTGCCGGATTGCCGGTTACGGTGCGATCGAGTTCCCCGCCGATCATGCCTTCACCTGATGCTTTCACCTGATGCCTGTGCGGCCGAATGGCATTCTGCGCCAACCTTTGGAATTACGACAGCGGCCCGATTTTCGCACCCCAGCACGCGCTGCCGGTTGGCGACGCCATGCCTTATTCCTGATACGACAGTCGCACCGATTTTGTGCCGCCATCGCGCCTCATCACCACGACAACGGCGTTGCTGCGGCGTGGTGCGACCGATAGCCGCCCGCTTCGCGTCAGGAACGCGCCTGATAGTAGGCAACCTCGGAAATGGCGTGCCAGGCTCGCGTCTCTGCCCGATACGCCTTGAAGCTGGCGAACACTCGACCCGCCATCGCGCTGCCATCGGCAAGCTCCGCGAGTACCACCTCGCTGGTGCGGCGCAGCGCGTCGAGAACTGTCTGCGGCAGTTGGCGAAACGTCGCGCCTTGTTTGCCCACAAGCTCGGTCAACGCTCGCTGGTTGCGCGTCGTGAATTCGGCCAGTACGGCGTCGTTCGACGCGCGACACGCGATCTCGACGATGAGTTTGAGATCCTCCGGCAGTGCCGCGAACGCCGCTTGGTTGACGATGCACTCGAGCGTCGTGCCCGGCTCCTGCCAGCCGGGGTAATAGCAATACTTCGCGACGCGATGCAGTCCAGAAGCCTGGTCGTGGTCGGGGCCCACCCATTCTGCCGCGTCGATCGTGCCCGCCTTGAGTGCTGCGAAAATGTCTTTCCCGTCGAGTTGAATCGGGATCGCGCCCAACCTGCGCAGGACTTCGCCACCCAAACCCGGCATGCGAACTTTCAGTCCGCGCAAGTCGGCGACCGAAGTGATCTCGCGGTTGTACCAGCCCGCCGTCTGCACGCCGGTGTTGCCCGCCGCGAATGGCACCAGTCCAAAACCTGCGTAGAGCTCACGCCACAGTTGCATGCCGCCGCCGTGCTGCAACCAGCCGTTCATTTCCTGCGCGTTGAGACCGAATGGCACGGTGCCGAAAAAGGGCGCTGCGGGCGACTTGTCCTGCCAGTAGTGCGCAGCGCCGTGACCCATCTGAGCGGTGCCGTTCGTCACCGCGTCGAAAACCTCAAACGGCGCCACGCGCTGATGGCCGCCATGCACGGCGATACGCAGACGACCATTGCTGGCGCGCCCGATCCACGCCGCGAGCCGCTTGGCGGCGGTGCCGAACCCTGCCGCGCTGGCCGGCCACGTGGTCACCATGTGCCAGCGCAGTGTGCTTGGGGCGCCGCGCTGCGCGCAACCCGCCAGCGCCGCGGCGCCACCGAGCGCCGCCGCTCGCAGCAATATCCGACGGCGATCGACAGGCATCACATACTCCGTTGCAGCAATGTAGGAGCGGCGCAAGCCGCGATCAAGGATACGCAATTGCATGCCGCCGCGGCGTCGGTCGCGATCCAACCACCGCGCGTGACTCGACAGCCGTTCCCCGCCGTTCGTCGCCCGCAACCATGGCACCACAGAAGCCAACCGACCCCGCTGGTAGACTCGGAAGCCTTGCTCGTCAAGCGTCTGCAGGAACCGCCATGCAAGCCAAAGTCGGTCATTACGAAATCGTCGCGGAACTCGGACGGGGCGGCATGGGCGTGGTCTACAAGGGTCACGAGGCGGCGCTCGGTCGCTACGTCGCGATCAAGCAGCTGGCACCCTCGCTCGCGCACGACGAAAGCATCAAGCAGCGCTTCCTGCGCGAGGCGCGCGCGATGGCAGCGCTCAACGATCCGCACATCGTGCAGATTTACCTGATCGGTGAAGAAGACGGGCAGCCGTTCTTTGCGATGGAATTCGTCGAAGGCGAGTCCTTGTCCGCGCTGCTCAAGCGCGAGGGCCGCATGAGTGCCTCGCACGCGGCGCGCGTGGTGTTCCAGACCGCGCAAGGCCTCGCCACCGCGCACGCCAAAGGCGTCATCCATCGCGACATCAAGCCCGGCAATCTTTTGCTCAACACGCGCGGCATGCTCAAGATCGCCGACTTCGGCATCGCGTTGTCGGCGTCGGACTCGCTCGCGAGCAAATTGACCGCGACCGGCGGCTTCGTGGGAACGCCGGGCTATCTCTCGCCCGAAGTCTGCATGGGCAAGCCGGTCGACGCGCGCGCCGACATCTTCGCGCTCGGAGTCGTGCTGTTCGAACTCCTGACCGGTCGCATGCCGTTTCGCGACGAGTCGCCGCTTGGACTCATGCTCGAAGTGGTGCAGACCGAGATTCCCGACATCCGCGAACTCAACGGCGAAGTCGACGAACAGCTCGCAGGCATTCTTGCGAAGATGACCGCCAAGGATCCCGAGCACCGTTTCCAGTCCGCCGACGAACTCGCGGCGGCACTCGGCGATCATCCGCTGGTAACGCGCAATGCGGCGGTCACCGCGCGCATCGTCATGTCGCCGGCTGCGGCCACGGTCGTGGCAGCGCTCACGCCGATTCCTGCCGCATTGCTGACGCCCGCGCCGCACGCCGATGTTTTGATGGCGCCACCGAATGTCGCGACGCGCGCGTTGACGCCGTCGCCCGCTGCGATCGGGCTCGCCATGCCGAACGCGGCGCCGGGTCTTCAGGAACTCGCCACGCAGCAACGCGCAATGGAGCCTGCTGTGCGACCG
>JBKJND010000182.1:0-4610 GCA_046596095.1 Ahniellaceae bacterium
GAGATCGGTGATGTCGGCCGTGTCGAACTGGGTGACATGCGGAATCATCGCCCAGTTGCGCGCAAGGTTGGCGCCGGAGATTTTCCTGATCTTCGACAGCGGTGCGGTGGAAATCTCGCCAAATCGCGCGAAGTCGACCTTGGGCCATGGAATTAAATTGAGCCCTCCACCCGCCGCGATGGTGGCCGGAGCCAAAGGACTCGCCAGCGCGCCTTTGACAAAAGCGCTCACGTCCTCGCGACTGATTCGCCCACCGCGTTCACTTCCTGTGACGCGCGCGAGATCGACACCCAGCTCCCGCGCGAAACCGCGAACCGCAGGACTCGCATGCGGAACCTTGTCGGGCAGCACGCGCGACGCATCGAAGATGACTGCCGCCATGTTGGGCGGCGCGGCTTCGGGATCAAGCGCGCTGTCGCGCACCGCGTCGATCGTCGCCCGCGCAGCGGGCGACGGGGCGATGCCAGGCGCTGCCGTGATGGCCGGGGCTTCGCTCTTCGCGGTTGCTGGCGATGCGGGTAGCGGAGCAGTTGTCGCAACGGGGATTGGAGCCGCATGGAGAGCCGCAGCGCCCACACTCTCATCGTCAATCAACGCGACGACTGCTCCCTCCGCGATCGCATCGCCGAGTTTGACCTTGAGCTCCTTGATGACGCCCGCGAATGGCGCGGGCACTTCCATCGTGGCCTTGTCGGATTCGAGCGTGATCAGTCCCTGATCGGCGCTGACGCGGTCTCCGACCTTGACCAACACTTCGATGACCGGCACATCGCTGTAACCGCCAATGTCGGGGACGGTTGCTTCGCGGATGGCCATGTGCGCTCCGTGTTCTCGACTGTGAGCTGCCTATTGTGGCCGTCGCGGCGCCGAGCGCCAACATTTGCTTTTCGCGAAACTTGAACGGTACTGCCGAGCAAGCTCGGCATTACAGGCGCAGAGACTCGCATTCCCGGTCGTTGTAGAGCGGAGCTTGCTCCGCAGCTTTCATTGCGCTGGCTCGGGTCGCGACTACAGCTCCCAGCGGCCGCCAAACGTGAGGCCCTGGTCGCTAAAGAACTCGAGTCCGAAGACGCGCGAGTAGGCCACGTAACCCTGAAAGCCGCCTGCCGCGACCCACGTTAATCCAAGGTCCAGATTGCCATAGCTTGAGTCGCGCTGATCGCCCACAACTATGAATCTCGTGTTGGAAACATCGTTGACCAGACGGACGACGAGCGCATCGGCGCTGTCTTCGGTCTCGTAGTTCCAAGTCACCTGCGCATAGGGAATGACGATGCCGTTCGACGTGCTGACATTGCGCGAAACGTTGAGTGAGATCGCCGCCACCAGCGATTCGAGATTCTGCTCCTCGACCGCCACGTTGAATTCGTTGGCACCCGTTTCTTCAAACGCGTCGATCGCGGTATCGATGTAGCGGATCGCGCCGCTGGGAGTTATGACCCAAGCGCCTGAATTGAAAGCGTGGCCCACGCTCACATCGAAGCCGAACTGATCGGAATCGGTTTGGGAAGTCGCGGTTTCGTTGACGCTTGTGCCGCCGACGGTAAACGCGATTCCGCGCTCCTGATCGAAGTCGACGCTGGTGTAGCTGAGCACACCATCAACATAGGTGCCGTTCTGGTGCGAATAGCTCGCGTAGCCAAGGAGCGAGAAGGCATCGGAATCGACCGAGCCGCCGTTGTTGGCGAGATCGGACGACAGGCTCGAATAGCCAACCGCGCCGCCGGCGACCCAGGTGTCGTTGAACCGGTAATCCGCGCCCACGCTCAGATCGAAACGATCGTAGTCGAAGCCGGACGCGCGCAGTGTCGCGTCGCGATCGCCGCCGCCGATCGACGCGTTGGCGAAAATGCCCCAGGGACTGGTAAGCAAACCGGCGCCATCGTTGCCTGGGCCCTCGGTCTGCACCAGGGACTGCACCAGCGACGAGACCGGCGTGCCGGCATAGTCGAAGTTGAACGCAAAGCTGTTTTCCCGACGCCGCGAGTTACGCGCAACATGCAATGCGCTCAGGCGTTGGCCGATGCTGTCGAGATGCGCGCCGCCGAGTTCCACGAGGGTCGCGTTCTGGGTCTGCGTTTCCTCTGGCGCAATCGCGCGCAGGGCAGCCTGAACTCCTGCGGCATCGCCCGCGGCCGCGCCGGCCTGGATCGCGCGACACTGCGCGATCAGCGCGGCATTCTGGTTCGGCGCGTTGCAAATGGTGTTAAGCGCAGCAGCGACGGACGATGCAGTGGGGTCGTCCTCCACGAGAGCACCCGCTATCCCGCCTACATTTGTCAGATCATCGTTGTCGTCGATGGTGAGCGTCGACAGCACGGTGCCGCTGCTGCTGATGCCGACGACGCTGACCGAACCGCCGGGCGGCGTGTTGGCGTAAGCGCCACCGAGACTCCCGAACTTGATCGACTCGTCTGGCTCGGGATCCGTGTCATCAATGATGGTGACGGGCTGCGCGGTTGAACCCGAAGCGGGTCCGCCGAATTGGGGCACGTTGGCCAGGGTCACCGACGCGGGATTGGGCGCGCCCACCGTGTAATCGGCGCCTAGTGTCGCGCTGCCGCCCGGGACGACGCCGAAGTTGATGCGCACAGTCGTGCTACCGCCGAGGCACATCGCATCGATGGTGACGCCAAACGTCGCGCTGACGGTGCCCGCGTTCTCGTCGACACGCGAACCTGCTGCGCCGCTTGCCGTTTCCACGTATCGAAACGCGGTGCCTGGATTGGCCGCACAAAACGGCTCGCCGACCTTGGCTAAATTGCGGCCGGCGCTGATTCGTACCCCTCCGCTCTTCAGCACTTCCACGGTGCGCACCGAATCGCGTGCTTGCACGACGCTCGCTGCCAACACGGCAGCGATGACTGCAGCGAGTTGCAACGGACGATAGTTCTTCATGATGCTCCCCCTGGGTCCGTTGAGTTATTGGCAGTCGAACAGCGTCGGACGCTCGAAGACGACGCCGCGTGCGCCACCTCCGAGGTCGACGGTAGTTGCAGGCCCGGTTGGCGTCATCAGGACAAAGCGCCCGTCGAAGCTGGTGTCGTTTCCGACCAGCTCGTTTCCAAGCGAGTCGATGCTGGTCAAGCCCAGGAACGCCATCAGCTCGGCCCGTGCATCGAAGCGCGTCGTGACCTGACGCAATTGGCCGGTCTGCAGGTCGTACCGGAAGAGCTCGTTGCTCATGTCCGCGTTGCGGCCGACGAGGTTCTGCTCCGCGTGAAAGTAGACGTAGCGCTCGTTGGGCGTCATGAAGGCCAGCCCGGGCGAGAGGTAGTTGCCCGTCAGCGGCACTGTCGTGCTGGTGACCTGGGTGATGCCGATGCCGGGCTGCGCGATGTAGATCTCGCCGTTCTGTTCCGGGTTGCCGGCCGTGTTGAGGAACGGCACCGTGCGATCCAGGGCGACCAGCGTCCCGGTAGCGCCCAGCTCTCGAACAAACAGCACGGAGCTCGCACCGCCCAGCCGCGCGCGGGAAAGGTCCGGATCGGCCACCAGAATCAGGCGATTGCTCGGGACATCGAACAGATAAGCCAATTCGCGCAATCGGTAGAGATTGTTCGGCAACGCCAGTACCGAAACGCCTCTGGCCGTTCCCGTAAGCACCGTGCTCGAACTGAACGACACCCGGTTGCCGTCGCCCGACAACGCGAACGAACGGATCTGATCGCGCGCTAGCGCAGTAGGCGCGAGTCCTGCGAGCGTTGCGATCCTGCCGCGCAGGTCGATCGTGGTTTGCATCGCGATGTCGACAAAGGTGAGCGCGGCCCCCAGCAGAGCACCGTCAACGTCGTACACGGCCTCGTCAAGGATGATCCGGTTGCCGTTGTACGACGCCGCCAGGAATTCGCCGCTCCAAGGCATGCCAAGTGCGTTTGCGGCAGTGCGCGTTGGCGTACTCAGCGGCATCAAGCTGCCAGTCGCTGCGTCTGCCAGGACAATTTGGCCACGCACAGGTGCAGGCACAGTGACGGCGCCACTTGTCCTAGAGTCACCTCCGGAAATCAGCCACGCGCGATTGCCGGAAAGGGCGTACACCTCATTCCATGACTGGGTGCTATTGGCTGTGAGCACGCGGGTGGTCTGTTGCGCACGGTTGTATACGCTGATCTCTTGCAGTGGACACGGGCTTTGGGGAGGCCGGCAGCGCGGGTTGTTGCGCGTGGCGTTTGGCACAAAGAAGAACACGAAGTTGGCGTCGGTGGACAGCGCTGCGGCATTAGCGGCAACGTTGGCCGGCAACGGCAACACAGCGCAGGCGTTCGTGTTGGGCACGGTCGGCGGAATGATCACAGTTGCGGCGGTGAGCGTGGTCGATACCGGTGCGCCCGCAACCATCGAGAGCCCGGTGCCGCTGATGCTGTAGTCGGAGTTCACGATCGCACTGCCAGCGATGCCACTGACTCTCACAGTCAGCGTCAAAGTCCGGTCCCCCGAATTCGCCGGCAAATTGCCGATGGCCCAGGTCACTATGTCGCCAGCGAGCGTGCCGCCATCACTCGCGGAAACGAAAGTCGCGCCCATCGGTAGACGGTCGCGAATGACTACACCGGTTGCTGCCGGGCCAGTATTTGCATAGCGCAGCGTGTAGACGAGGTCGCTGCCGTTCG
>JBKJND010000184.1:0-5291 GCA_046596095.1 Ahniellaceae bacterium
CTCGCGTGCCCGGTGTTACTGCTTGGCGATCGCCCGGTGCCCAGCGCCACCGATCTTGGCTATCGGCTGGCGAAGCCGGTCACTGTCAACAGTTTGCTGCGCGCGCTGCGCGACTCGCTGGACGCGGATGCCCGACGCCGAAAAAACTGAGCAAGCGTAGGGCCGGCAGTCCACCATCACCGCTACGGGTGCGGCGGGCAGTGCCGCCCTACGCTCAAGACTCCGTGGTTTACGTCTCGGAAATTCAGGTTTCCGCGGCGAGCGCGACCGGTGCCTGGCGTTGCGTAAACAACGCGACACCGAGCGCCACCAGCAGCAACGCACTCGCGACCAGGAAAGGCGCGCCGGGCAAATCGAGCGGCGCGTGCGCGCCGACAAACCACGCAAACGTGCCCGCAAACAACGCGGGCCCCATGATGCCCGCGAGCGACGTGAGGCTCATGAGCGCACCCTGGATGCGGCCCTGCACTTCGGGTCCAACCTGCCGCGTGATCAGCGCCTGCGTCGCGGGACTCGCGAGTCCCCAGAGCGCCATCACGGGAATGCCGAAGAGGAACAACATGCCCGTCGGCGCAAATCCATACCACGCGAATCCGAGCATCCCGAACAGGCTGCCCGCGATCACCGTACGCTTCTCTCCCAGCGCCTTGACCACAGGTTTGATGAGCCCGACCTGCACGATCACGCTGAACACGCCGACGATGGCGAGCACCCAGCCGACCGTTTGCGGACCCCAGCCGTAACGATGATCGGCGTAAAGCACGAACACGCTCGGATACACATAGTGCGCGAGGTTGAACAGGAATATCACCAGCGCCAGCGGCAGCACCTGCGGGTAGCGGCGCAGCAGCGCCAGCGATCCGACCGGGTTTGCGTGTTTCCAGTCGAAGCGCTTCGAGCGCAGCGCAGGTGCGAGCGACTCCGGCAACACAAACCAGCCGTAGCAGAAGTTGACGAGCGCGAGTCCCGCCGCAAACCAGAACGGCAGTCGCAGATCGATGGCACCAAGCCAGCCGCCGAGCACCGGACCGATGATGAAGCCGACGCCGAACGCAGCGCCGAGCAGGCCAAAACTCTGCGCGCGTTTTTCCGGCGGCGTCACGTCGGCGAGATACGCGTTGGCGGTGGTGAAACTCGCCGACGTGATCGCGGAAATAATGCGGCCGACCAGCAGCCACGGCAGGCTCGATGCCAGCGCCATGAAAATGAAATCGATGCCGAGCCCGAAACTCGACACGAGGATCACCGGCCGCCGGCCGAAGCGGTCGGACAAGGTGCCCTGGATCGGCGCGGACACAAACTGGATAAGCGCGAACAGCGTGCCGAACACGCCAACCCACCATGCCGCGGAGTCGATCGCGCCGCCGACAAACTGCTTCACCAGATGCGGCAGCACCGGAATGATGAGCCCGAACGACAGGATATCGATCAGCACGGTGATGAAAATAAACGCGAGCGCTGCCTTGCGCGGACCGCGCTCGCCGCTCGGCTCATCGATCTTGCGAGATTGATCTTCCACTCGAAACCCGGCCCGGCAGCGTCAGCACGCCGCGCAGTCTAACGGCGGCCGGTTGCCGGGCGCTCGGACAGCGCCCCAGGTGTTCCTGGCCTACAGCCGCCGGGTGAGGAGGCGAAGGCCGAAGCCGTCGGTGGGATCGTTCCAGGCGTTGACCACGGCAAGACCGGCGCTGGCGGCGAGCGACTCGAAACAGTCGTCGGTGTATTTGTGGCTGAGTTCGACCAGCATGGCTTCGCCCGCGGCAAACGCGAACGCGCGCTGGCTCTCGCCAATTCTCACGGTTTGCGCACGCTGGCTCACGAGATACGTTTCGATGCGACTGCGCGCGCAGACGTATTCGGCGCAGTGCGCGAACGCGGCCAGGTCGAAATCGCTGCCGATCTCGCGGTTGAGGCGGGTCAGCAGATTGAGGGTGAATTCAGCGGTGATGCCAGCCGCGTCGTTGTAAGCGGCGTCGATGATCGACGCCGGCTTGACCAGATCGATTCCAACCAATGCCGCGCCACCTTCGCCCAGGGTTTCGCGCATGGCGCGCAGCAACTGCACTGCATCCGCGGCCTCGAAGTTGCCGAGCGTCGAGCCCGGAAAGAACACCAGCGTGCGCGCGGGCGCGCGTGCCGAGTACGGCAGTTGCACGGCGTGCGTGAAGTCCGCACACACGGGCAGCATTTCGATCTCCGGATGTTGCGCGCCGAGTACCGCGACGCATTCCAGCAACGCCGTGCGCGAGATTTCGATGGGCGTGTAGGCCACCGGGTCTTCAAGTGCGTCCAGCAGCAGGTCGGTCTTGCGGCCCGAGCCGCTGCCGTATTCGACGACGTGCGCGCACGGTCCGACCGCGATCGCGATTTCATTCAAACAGGACTCGAGCAACGCGAGCTCGATGCGCGTCAGGTAATACTCGGGTTGGCGCGTGATGGCCTCGAACAACTCCGAGCCACGCGCGTCGTAAAAGTATTTCGACGGCAGCCGTTTGGGATTACGTGCAAGGCCTGCGAGTACCTCGCATTCGATCGCTGCTGGCGTGGGCCTGAGATCGGTAAGGGCTCGAAGCGCTTTCATCGGTCTTGCGCCAGGCGGATGCCGCTGAACTGCCAGCGTGCCTCGGGTGGGAAAAAATTGCGATAGCTTGCGCGCAGGTGGGTGCGCGGGCTTGCGCAACTTCCGCCGCGCAGCACGAACTGTCCGCTCATGAACTTGCCGTTGTATTCGCCGAGGGCGCCGCTCAGCGGTCGATAGCCGGGATACGGCAGGTACGCGCTGGCGGTCCATTCCCACACGTCGCCGAAAATCTGTTCCGGCGAGGTGGCGTCACCGCTGACCGCAGCCGGATGCAGGATGTCGGTTTCCAGGAAATTTCCGCGCACGGGGAGTGCCTGCGCAGCATGTTCCCATTCCGCTTCGGTCGGCAGACGCGCATCGCTCCAGCGCGCAAAGGCGTCCGCTTCGAAATAACTGATGTGCACCACGGGTGCATGTGCATCGAGGGCGCGCATCCCGCCCAGCGTGAATTCCCGATCAAAGCCTTCGTCCCAATACAAGGGTCGTTCGATCGCGTGCTCGCGTACCCAGTCCCAGCCTGCACTCAGCCACAAGGCCGGCGTGCGATAACCGCCGGCCCGCATGAACTCGCGGTACTCGCCGTTGCTCACGAGGCGCGCAGCGAGCGCGTGCGGTGCCAACCACACGCGATGGCGAGGCGACTCGTGGTCGAACGCAAACGCCGCCGCTTCAGGCCACGCATCGGCGCCGATCTCCACCGCACCGGTTACGCCCGCATGCCAACGCAGATCGGTTGCGACGTGGTGTTCGTGCGCGCAGGCAAGATCGGTGCGGTAGGCCGGACGCAATGGATTTATCCACAACGCGTGCTTGATGTCGGTCAGCAGCAACTCCTGATGTTGCTGTTCGTGTTCAAGACCCAACACGATGCGGTCGACCATGCCGGGCTCGGCGTCGCCCAGCTCAATAAGTTCGACCATGCGCGCATCGATCGCGGCGCGATAAGTCATGACATCTCTCAGCGTCGGTCGCGACAACAAACCCCGATGAGGGCGCGCATGCCGCGGACCCACGCTCTCGTAGTAGCTGTTGAAGAGTCGTGCGAAGTCCGGATTGATCGGCGTATAAGCGGAGTCCTGCGCCAGCACGAACTGCTCGAAGAACCACGTCGTGTGCGCAAGGTGCCATTTGCTCGGGCTCGCGTCCGGCATGCTCTGCAACATGGCATCTTCGGCGGACAGCGGCGCCGCCAAGGCAGCCGTCTGCGCGCGCACTGCGCGAAAGCGCGCCGCGAGCTCGCTACCTATTTCTGACGTGGCCATTCAAGTGTCGCATCGGGCGGACAAGTTCCTGCACGGAGGCGTCGTACTTGCTCGAGCACGCTGCGTGCGGCGTTGCGGGTTTCCTCGAACATCGCCTCGTCTTCATCGAGCGCCTTGTGACTTTCGGCGTAGGTGCCGTAGTAACCAATGTAGCGATCGATCTCGGCTTTGGCGCCCGAAGCGACCAGGCCCATGCCGTGCAACCAGTCGGCGAGAGAACGGCGCAGCGTCTGCACGCCCTCGGTGTCGCCGTGCACGACCAGGCCAAACGCGCGGCCGGCGAGGGGCTGTGGATAGTCCCAGTCATCAAGTTCGAGTCGCTTGGCGAGCTTCGGATCCTTGCCTTGCGTCGACGTCGGATCGGGATTGCCACCGTCGGCGCAGACCAGACGATCCATCATCAGTTTGAGCACCGACGGTGCGTGATGCCAGTGCACCGGCGTGACGATAATGACGCCGTGCGCAGCGGTCCAGCGCGCGTAAATCTCGGCCATCCAGTCGTGGGTCTGGCCCAGCGCGTGGTTGGGATAACACGAACACGGCCAGTGGCAGAGCGGCATCGCCGTCGATACGCAGGCCTTGCACGGGTGGATGTGCCGGCCGTACTCGGCGGTCACACGACTGAGTTCCAGCAGATCGCATTCAACGCCACTGCCGGTGAACACCGCGCGCGCGGTCTCGGCCAGCCGGAAGCTCTTCGACATCTCCCCGGGACAGGTGTGCTCGCTGCGCGGCGATGCACAGATGACGAGGATGCGCGTGGGCGACTTGGCGTCGCGCTGATGCGCAGCTGCCGCGTCGATCGCCGCGCGCGCGGCGAGCCAATCGACGGAGAGTTCGTAGTCGGGATCGGCGTAGCCATCGCCGGCGCGGCGAGTGCGTGGGGCCTTGCGCCCTTCGACGTAAGCGCTCCATGCGACCTCGATCAACGGTTCGATGTGTTCGTGGTGGATCGCAAACGCGGGGTCGTCGAATCCGAGATGGAACCGCGCGGCAAATTCTGTGCGGGTCAACTGCGGATCGGGTTGGCCCTTGCGGATGGCAGGCGTCGGCGCTTTGCTGGATTTCGAAACGGCCATCGGTTACTCCAACGGCCAGGCGACAGGCGTGACCCCGAAAGCCAATCTTGCACGTGCGTTGTTGACGCTCGCGTCAACGCGGTTGCGGGCCGTGCCGCGACTCAGCGGCGCGCGCCGACCTCGAGGAAACGCAGGAACTCGGCGCGGGTACGCGCATCCTCGCGGAACGTGCCGAGCATCATCGATGTGGTCATGCTGACGCCGCGTTTGTGGATGCCGCGCGTGGTCATGCACTCATGCGTGGCCTCGATCACCACACCTACGCCGAGTGGGTGCAGCGCGCGCTCGATGCAACGCGCGATCTGCGCGGTGAGCTTTTCCTGCACCTGAAATCGCCGGGCGTACGCGTCGACCACGCGCGCAAGTTTG
>JBKJND010000084.1:0-3903 GCA_046596095.1 Ahniellaceae bacterium
CTGCGGCGAATTGATCGCGCCGCCGCATAGCAGCACTTCGCGCGCAGCCTCGACCGAAACCGATGCGGACCCACGGCGATACCGCACTCCGCACGCCCGGCCGCGGTCGATCAGCACCTGTTCGGCCAGCGCACCGGTAACGACATCGAGATTTTCGCGGTCGCGTGCGGGCGCCAGGTACGCCGTCGCGGCCGAACAACGCGCGCCTCCCCGCTGAGTGACTTGATAAAAACCAAAACCTTGTTGCAGGTCGCCGTTGAAATCGGAATTCGACGTTGCGCCGCTCTGCAAGGCGGCAGCGACAAAAGCTTCGCTCAGCGGATTGCGATACCTGAGGTCGGAGACCGCGAGCGGCCCACTCGGGCCGTGCCATTCGCTGGCGCCCCGCGAATTGCCTTCGCTCCGCAGAAAATACGGCTGTACGTCGGACCAGTTCCAGCCACGCGCGCCGAGGGCGGTCCACTCGTCGTAATCGCGACGGTCGCCGCGGATGTAACACATGGCGTTGATGGAACTCGAACCGCCGAGCACGCGCCCGCGCGGCCACCAGAGGCGCCGGCCGCCGAGTCGCTCCTGCGGCTGGGTTTCGTAATTCCAGTTGATATTTTTCTTGCCGACCAGCTTGGCGATGCCGGCGGGCATGTGGATGAAGGGATGCCAGTCGCGGCCGCCCGCTTCAAGCAGCAGCACTCGCACCGTGGGATCGGCGGACAAACGGTTCGCCAGCACGCAGCCCGCGGAGCCCGCGCCGATGATCACGTAGTCGTAGGAAGTTCGAAGGGCTGACAAGGTAGGGCGCTTCCGGGTGCGCGGGTAGTGCGGCAGGCTAGGCAGCGCGCGTAGAGCAAGTGCTCTGCGGCGTGAGCGGATGTCCGCAGCGTAAGCGATGACATCCCACCGCGCACGGCGTCTTGAGGTTTCGGACTGGTAAGGTGCGCGCGACGCCGCTCAGGCGTCGCGGCGTGGATCGGTCACCGATGCCAAGTTTCTACCGTAGTTCCTGGCCGATGCGCCGGCATGCGTAACGGCGATGGCCCCTCCGCACTGCAGCTATTCGCGGGGGCATTGAAGGCCTCACCACCGCTGTGGTGGTCGATGCTGTACTTCTTTTTTCTGCTGACCGGCTACATGGTGCTGCGTCCAGTGCGTGACGCGATGGGCGCGTCCGACGACGCGGCTGCCGTGTTCCCGCAAGCGTTGATCGACGCGGCTTTGTCGCGCGGCATCGCACTCGAGGATTTCACGCTGCAGCTCCTGTTTACCGCCGCGTTCGTCGCAATGGTGCTGTTGCAGCCCGTTTACGGCGCGTTGGTTTCGCGATTTCCGCGTCACGTTTTTCTGCCGGCGCTGTACGTATTATTTGTCGCATGCCTGCTGGGTTTTTATGCGGCGTTTCACGCGGGCAGCAGTGGTCGCGGCGCCTTGTTCTTTGTCTGGGCCGCAGTGTTCAACATGTTTGCGGTGACCGTGTTCTGGAGCTACATGGCCGACATCTTCGACGATGCTCAAGCGCGCGGCGTGTACGGCTACATTGGCGCCGCCGGCACGGTCGGCGCGTTTCTGGGTCCGCTCATCACACGCTCGCTGGTAGATACCGTAGGCGTGGGTAATCTGCTGCTCGTGTCGGCGGGATGCTTCGCGTTGTGCGTGGGCTGCATATTGCGCCTTCGCCATTGGGCTCTGCTGCGGGAAGCCGCCCGCGGCGAGCTTGACGGCGATACCGCGATGGGTGGATCCATGCTCGCGGGTCTGCGCATGGTTTGGGAACGTCCGCTGTTGCGCGCGTTGGCGATGCTGCTGTTCTTCGGCGTCGGTGTCGGCACCCTGCTGTACAACGAGCAGGCAGCGATCGCGCGCGCGGCCTTCGACACCGATGAGGCACGCACGCGCTACTTCGCCGACGTCGATCTCGCAGTCAACGTCCTGACTATCGTGGTGCAATTGCTGCTGACGCGTTGGCTCATGCGTCGGTTTGGCATTGGCCCGCTGCTGCTGCTGCCCGCTTGCGCGATCCTCGTTGGGTTCTCGCTGTTGACCGCCTCGCCACTGCCGCTGCTGATCGCGGTGGTGCAGGTCGTCACGCGCTCGAGCGAGTTCTCGTTGTCAAAGCCGGCGCGCGAGACGATCTACACGCGCGTCGATCCCGAAACGCGCTACAAAGGCAAGGCCGTGATCGACACGGTTATCTATCGAAGTGGAGACCTGACCTTCGTGTGGCTGCACAAATTCCTGAGCGCGTTTGGGTCGAAGGCGGTGTTCGCGGCTGGCATCGGCATCGCGGCGACGATGGCGTGGAGTGCGTGGCGGGTGTTTCGGGAGCAGGGAAAGTTGCCGGGTGGGGATGGCGTGGATGCGGTGCGGGGTTCCAGTTGAACGCGGCGGGCCGTGGACTGATTGCGGCGCTGGTGGTTTGCGCACTGCCCATTGCCGCGCAGGACAGCGATGGTGGACTGATCTCGAATTGGTACGTCGGTGCGCGCCAGGGCATCGTCGCGTCGAACCGGGAGCTCCGGCGCGATGGCGACATCACAAGCTTGCAGTTCGGTCGCCGCCTCGGCGACGAACAGGAGTATGAAATCGAGTTCGAAATCGCGCAGGATCGGCTCGATTTCGGCATCAACTACGGTCTCAAGCACCGTTCCGCGCAGATCAACTTGCTCATGGTCAATCGCGAACCCTTGTGGGATCCGTATTTCCTGATCGGCATCGGCGCGATCGAGTTCGATTCACCGGTCGGCGAACGTCGCGGCACCGATCCGATGGTCGCGTTTGGCATTGGCGGCACCTGGGAACTCGTGATCCCGCAGCGCGTGCTGCTGCGAGCCGACTTGCGCGTGCGCTACGACCTCAACGATACCGAGCAGCCCGGCGAAGACAGCCGCGGCGACGGCGTCCTCAGCATCGGCTTCGTGATCCCCTTTGGGTGAGCGGGGACTTGTCGCGGCACTGCCGCGACCCCGCGAACGCCCGCACATGGATGTGCGGGCCGGACGCCCAGCCGCAGGGACGCCTGCTTGCCAAGGCGAACGCCCGCACATGGATGTGCGGGCCGGACGCTCAGCCGCAGGGACGCCTGCTTGCCAGCTTTCAGCCGGCGATCCGGCAGCCCGCAGTGAAATCCGGGCGATACTCGTGTTTCACTACGCGGCGCGGACCGAATACGCGGCGCCGAGCGCGGACACCGCGCCCAGGCGCAGCTCCGCGCTGTCGAAATCGTCCACGCTGATGGTGTCGAGCGTCATCGCGCGCAGATCCTCAAGCTGTCGACGTTCGGTTTCGCTGATCCAGCCCTCGCGTACGCCTTCGTCGAGTTGGCCATCGAATTCGAGCGCCTCAATGTCGTGCTGCTTGAGCGCCTTCAGGAATTTGCGCTCGAGCGGTTCTGCCGACACAAACTTCGCCAGGTAACTGTCGATGCGGCCGGCCGGGTTATTGGCGCACGGCGTCAGGAAGACGCCCTGACTCAAGCGCTCGCGCGCCTCGTTCGGCGACAACAATATGCTGGCCGCGCGGTGCCCCAGACGATCGGAGGGCGGTTGCGCGCGACGACCCCACGGAAACACCAGCAGCCATAGCAACCAGCCGACCCAACGGATGGGAAAGTTGCGCAGTGCCCCCGATAGCGCCAGCTCCATCTTGTGCGTGGCGTCGTGGAACGCCCACGCCAACAGCGGCTGATCCGCAGATGGTTCGCCCTGATCGTGAAACCGTTTGAGCATGCTGCTCGCTATGTAGAGCTGACTGAGCACATCGCCCAAACGGCCGGACAATTTTTCCTTGAACTTGAGTTTGCCGCCGAGGAGCAGCATGGAAGTATCGGCGAGCAAAGCGAGACACGCAGAGTAGCGATTGAGCTTGCGATAGAAGCGCTGCGTGTACGCGCTGCCGGGCGCGGCGCCGATG
>JBKJND010000294.1:0-6722 GCA_046596095.1 Ahniellaceae bacterium
ATCTTGCGCAAAGCCACAGTAGGTCAGGTCGGCTCTGCCGACCTGACTGCAGGCGCTTCTGAAGTTCGATTCCAAGCGAGCGTTGCAAGCCGAAAAACAGGGGAAACGTCAGGTCCGCTCTACTAACGCAACCGCGCGATTAGCGTGCGCGCGCCTGCGGTTGCACGCGCTTCGAGCGGTTGCGCGTGAGGACGTAGACCGTTGCAGGGGGCAGGTTTTTGAGGGTGAAACCGCCACGGCGCGCGCCCAGATTCAAGTCCTGCATGACTTCCCGTGCAATCGGATTGCCGGGACCGTAAGTAAACAAGACGAATCGTCCGTTCGGAGCGAGCAACGCGAATGCGGCAGTGAGCACGCTGCGCTGCGTGGCGGGTGACATCGCCAGCAAGCCGAGGCCGCACACCACGGCATCGGCCATGCCCCCTGCCAGCCAACCCGAATCGGCCGCGATGCCTTCGAGGTCCATGGCGTCGGCACATTCCACGACGACATCCGGAAATGCGTGCTTCAGGTGTACCGACAGCGTCTGATTGAGTTCAAGCACGAGCAGATCGACGGGTGCGACGCCGAATGCCAGCAATGCACGGGTGAAGACGCCGGTGCCGCCGCCGAGCTCGATCACGCGGCGGGTCGATTTCAACAACTCGTGGGTCATCTTCTGCGCGAGTTCACGGCTGCTCGGCGACAATGCGGACATCTCGCGCGGCGAGCGCATCCACTGACGAAAGAACTTCCAGCCCGCCTCCAGCGCTGGCCGGCGCAGGCGCGGCAACAACCGGATGCGTTTGCGCCCTTTTTGCACCGATTCGGTCTCCGTTTGTGGCAACGAGTGTATCGCCGCTGCGACGATTTGCGCTGCCGCCGCGTCTCTTGATTTGAAGGATTCAACCCATTCCCACCGACCCAAGGCCCCGCTCGATGATTGCCCTAGCCCTCGGTTCGCTGCTCGCGATGGCACAGGCCTCGTCAACCGCCGCGACGGCCCGTTTGCCACTTGCAGACTGCCTCCGCGCCGACCGCGTCGAACTTTGGCATGTCGGGCGCGAGCGCACCCTGCTGGTGCGCAGCGGCGGGCGTCACTTTCGAGTCGAGATGCGCAACACCTGCCCGACCCTCGGTGAGGGCGGAGTGCTGGCGCTGCGCGGGACGCAGGCTACGCGCGATTTCATCTGCGGCAACGTCGGCGAGACCGTGGCGACCCGCCGCGGAGATTGCAGGATCGGGTCGGTGACCCCGCTGGGCCAAGAGGAATTCGCGCGACAGGTGGAGTCTCTGCAGTTGCGCCACACGGGCAGTAGCCGCGCCCGTATTAGCTCCAGGCGCGCGCGGGAGGCTTCAAATCTCCTCGATTGATCGAATTCACGCGTGATGCGTGGACGCGATGCGGCCGTCGAATCATCGGGCGACGGTCGCGTCGCGGATTTCAGAGCGGACGCAACTCGTAGGCGTGGTGAATGCGCTGATCGCGCGCGAAATCGGGTGGAATGGTGCTGCGCGTGATATCGCGCACGTTGAACTCGCGCGCGAGTTCGGGATCGAGCTTGAACCGCCGGAAGTTGCACGAAAACAGGATCAGGCCATCGGGAGCCAACACACGCGCGCAACGGCGCAGCAACTCCGGGTGATCGTGCTGAACCTCAAAATCATTGGCGCGTGCCGAGTTCGAAAAACTGGGCGGGTCGACAAAGATGAGGTCGAACTGTTCGCGTTCTCCGGCGAGCCACAGGAGCGCGTCGGCCTGCACCAGCCGGTGTTTTTCGCCCACGATGCCGTTGAGCTCGAAGTTGCGCCACGCCCATTCCAGATACGTCGCTGAAAGATCGACGCTGACCGTTGAACGCGCGCCGCCGGCTGCCGCGTAAACGGTGGCGGCGCCGGTGTAGCAGAAAAGATTGAGCACCCGCTTGCCGGCCGCGGCATCGCGAACGCGTGCGCGCATCGGCCGATGATCCAGAAACAATCCGGTATCGAGATAATCGCGCAGATTGACCTCGAAGCGCAGGCCGTTCTCGACCACCACATGCGTCTGGCCGCCGTGTTCATGGCGCGCGTAACGCTGCAGCGGGGTTTGCTGGCGGCGTTGTTTCACCACGACTTGCGCGCGCGGCACCGCCAACGCGTGCGCAGCGGCATGCACCGCCTCGCGCAAGCGTCGTTGCGCGGTCGCGACCGGGATCTCGGGCGGCGGCGCGTACTCCTGCACGACCAGCCATGTGAGTGCCTGATCGGTCTGATAAACATCGATGGCCGCCGCGTACTCCGGCAAATCGGCGTCGTACGCGCGCCAGCAAGTCACGCCCTCCCGTTTGCGCCACGCGCGCAGATGCTTTTCGTTCTTGTGCAGACGATTCACGAGCGATTGTTCGCCCGTGCTCAACTCGCGCGGCGCCGCAGGCTCGCGTGCCTCGCGAGGGGTGGCATCGAGCAGCAGCAACTCGACCGGCAGCGCGCCATTGAACAACTTGTAGCGGCGCTTGAGCTTGAGCCCCGTGGCGCGGCCCAGATTCTCGTCGGCCACGAGCAACGCCACCGGCCACTGCGCAAAGTCCTCACGCAAGCGCGCCCCAAGGCGGGCGTACGTTTCTTCCAGTTGCGCGTGCGCCAGCCGTTCGCCATACGGTGGATTGCTGATAACCAGACCACAATCGAAACCGGTCGGCGGTCGCAATGCGTCCACGTCGCGGTGCGCCAGGTTAAGAAAACCCGCGACGCCTGCGGCTTGCGCATTGGCCTTCGCGGCACCGAGCACTGCCGCTTCGCTGTCAGCGCCAAAAAAACGCGCGGTCGAGGCACGCAGGCCCGCGTCCGCACGCGCGCGTGCTTCCGCGCGAAGTTCCGACCACAACGCGGCATCAAACTGCACCCACCCATGCACGCCAAAGCGCTCGCGATCGAGGCCGGGCGCGACGTCGGCGGCCATGCGCGCACCCTCGATCAGCAAGGTGCCGGATCCGCACATGGGATCCACCAGCGCGCCGCCCGCTTCCGCGATCGCAGGCCAGCCCGCACGCACGAGCATTGCCGCAGCGAGATTCTCCTTGAGCGGCGCGGCGCCGGTGCCGCGTCGATAACCGCGTTGATGCAGCGGCGCGCCGGCCAGATCGAGGCTCAGAATCGCACGCTCATGCCGCAGTACCAGATCGATGCGAAGGTCGGGCGCGTCAGCGTCGACGTTGGGCCGCGAGAGGCCTTCGGCGCGCAGGCGATCGACGATCGCATCCTTGACCCTGAGCGCCGCGAACATGCTGTTGTTGAGCGCCCGCGTCGTTCCATGCACTGCAACTGCAAAGGTTTTTTCGGGTCCGAGATGATCACGCCAGTCGATCGCGCGGACGCCGTCGTACAGATCCTGTTCGGTGGGCACGTCGAACTCCGCCAGCGGCATCAGCAATCGGCTCGCCAACCGCGACCACAGCAGTGTTCGATAGGCAAATGCGATATCACCCTGACAATGCACGCCTGCCAGCGCCTCACGCGCTTCCGTCGCGCCGAGCGCCCGCAATTCGTCCGCGAGCAACAATTCGATGCCCTTCGGGCACGCGGCAAACCAGCGCCTGCCGTTCATCGAGTCCTGCTCATGCGGTCTCGCTCAAGTGGCACGTTCAAGTCTCGCCGCTCAAACGTCAAGTTCACGCAGAAATTGTCCGAACCACCACGCGCATTGCTCGACGTGCGCGCTCAGTCGATGCGTGTCGTCGACAAGATACACGCGTGCCGAACGCGCGCGCGCAAAGTCCAGCACGGGCTCGACTGGAATGAGTTCGTCGTGCCAGCCGTGGACGATGGTGGTTGGTACCAGCGCCGCTTCCATTGGCAGCGAGAACCATTGCATCCGCGGCGGTGGCGCCATCAGAAACAAACCCGTCGTCGCCACGGCCAGAGACGCGCGCGCGGAAACAAATGCGCCAAGACTTGAGCCTGCCAGCACCAGCCGTTCGCCGGGCTCGGCGTAGGTGAGCAGGTGCGCGATACGATCCGCGATGGCCTTTTCATCGCGCCCGCGATCGAACACGAGGTAATCCGGCCGCACCGAACGCCAGCCGGCGGCGTCTGCTGCGCGCGCCAGCGCGGTCACCTTGCTCGCATCGGGACCGGATTCGAGTCCGTGCGAGAGAATGGCCAGTCCGCCGCTCATGCGGGTGCGCGAAATCGTTGCCGATGGTGTCCGGGAAACGGCGGCAATGAGCAACGGGCGGCCGGAAGGGACATCGCTCGATGTTAGCATCGCCGCGTTCCCGCCCCGTCCGCGCGACCCGCGCCGAACATCCTTGAATATGCCGATTGCGCTTGAGATCCACGATCAACCCCTGCCCTACGTCGAACAACTCGACGGACGCAGATGCCAGGACATCGATCTCGTGGTCGTTCACTGCACCGAACTCCCCGACCTCGAGACCGCACGTGAATACGGCGAGCGCGTGCAGGACGCCGAGCGAGGCACGGGCTTCAGCGGGCATTTCTATGTCGACCGCGGCGGCGACGTTTTTCGTTACGTGCCGACCCTGCGGGTGGCGCATCACACGCGCGGTTACAACCCGCGTTCCGTCGGCATTGAACTGGTGAATAGTGGGCGCTTTCCCGATTGGCTCGACTCGCGCCGGCAGATCATGTGCGAGCCTTACCCGCCGGCGCAGATCGACGCACTGCTGTGTCTGTTGGCGCTGCTGAAATCCGAGCTGCCCGAACTTCGTTTCATCGCGGGCCACGAAGATCTTGATCGCGGCCGGGTGGCGTCGAGCGACGCGCCCGGTGTGGACGTTTTTCGCAAACGCGATCCCGGTCCCCGGTTTCCCTGGACGGACGTGCTCGGGCATTCCGGACTTGCACGGTTGAAAGAGGCAGTCGAAACATGAACCAGTCCGCGCACGCCACCGTGGTGGCAGAACTCGTCGAGCTGCTGGCGCTGGAACGCCTCGAGGACAAGCTTTTTCGTGGCGCCAGCCGCGACATCGGCACCAACTACGTGTTTGGTGGCCAGGTGCTCGGGCAGGCGCTGTCCGCTGCGCAGCAGACCGTGGCGACGGAGCGCCAGGTGCATTCGCTGCACGCGTATTTTCTGCGCGCGGGCGACATCAAGGCGCCCATCGTCTATCAGGTCGAGACAGCGCGCGATGGCAAGAGCTTCTCGGTCCGGCGCGTCGTCGCGATCCAGCACGGCGAGCCGATCTTCGTCATGGCGGCATCGTTTCAGATTGCCGAACCCGGCGTCGAGCACCAGCTGTCGATGCCGGAAGTGCCGATGCCCGAGGATCTCGATGCTCCCGATCCCTTGCCATCCGAGATGCTCGCGAGGTTGCCACCGAAACTTTTACGCTGGCTGACGCTCGAAGGCCCATTCGAATTTCGTCACATTTACCCGCGCGACGAAGTGCGCCGGCCCAAGCGCCCACCGTTTCAGCAAGTCTGGTTTCGACTGGTGGCGAAGATTGGCGACGCGCCTGAATTGCATCGCGCACTGCTTGCCTACGCCACGGATTTCCATCTGCTCGGTACCGCGACCCTGCCGCATGGCATTTCCTACTTTCAACCCGATGTACAGATGGCCAGCCTCGATCACGCGATCTGGTTTCACCGCCCGTTCCGTATCGACGAATGGCTGCTCTACTCGTGCGACAGTCCGAGCGCGCAAGGCGCGCGCGGACTCGCGCGAGGCAGTCTTTACACGCGCGCAGGCGAGCTGGTTGCCTCGACGTCGCAGGAAGGCTTGATCCGTCTCACCACGCTTACTGAAAAGGAGTCTTGAGGCATGCGTCAGATTTTCGCGTCGCCGCGCCTCGACAACGTCGATCGCGTGGTGGCATTGCTGCGCATCGGCGGTGTCGAGCCCATCGTCAGCAATCGCAAACCTTGGGCCGAAGGGTGGGATCGCAGGCACATCCCCTACAGCGACCGCCAGACCAAGGCGCAATGGCCGCAGGTCTGGGTGCATCCCGACGATCTTGCGCGCGCGCGCGAGATTCTGCGCGACACGAATGTGGTACCAACCACGCGCGTAGCGGACTTCAAGCGTATCGCCGCCGAGCCGCCAGCGGCGACCACAAGCCGTGCAAATCGATTGCGGCTGTGGTTGCTCGCCGCGTGCGCGCTGGGCGCAGCGTTGGTCGGCCTGCACCTGTTCGGCGTGCTGTAGGACACTCTTCAGGTGTCGGCAGAAGAACGAGCAAGGTCAGTGCGTTTGCTGCGAACCACAGCGCACGCGTGCGGGTATTGGCCCGATCGCAGCGCACGCAATGTGGTCCTCGACGCCAGCGCGAACGCGCCGGCCGGGGTTTATCCCGAGCTGCTCGCGGCGGGTTTTCGTCGTAGTGGCGATGTCGTGTACCGCCCGCGTTGCGACGCGTGCAGCGCCTGCGTTCCGGTGCGTATTCCCGTGGCTGGTTTTCGCCCCGACCGGGCGCAGCGTCGCTGTCTAGCGCGCAACGCCGATCTGACCGTCACGCTTGAATCGGCCAGACGCGACGACGAGGTGCTTGAACTCTACGGGCGCTATGTCGATGCCAGGCATCCAGGCAGCGGCATGTCTACCCGCGACCCGGACGAGTTCTCGGCAATGTTTCTAACCGACTGGGCGCGGACGAAGTTCGTCTGCGCTCGTGCTGAGGGCCAACTGCTGGCCGTCGCGATAACCGATGTGACCGCAGTCGGCGCGTTCGCGCTGGCGCCCAGCAACACATTGCGTGCGCTGCGATTGGGCCAATACCCGCACGCGTGCGCCGTAGTTC